>CAITEF010000585.1 GCA_903891315.1 uncultured Rhodospirillales bacterium
AGGGCGACGCCGCCGCGCCGACCGCCGTGCTGCTCAAGAACCACGGCATGCATATCAAACTGCGCATCGACCGCGCGCACCCGATCGGCGCCACCGACCCGGCCGGGCTGGCCGACGTGGTGATGGAATCCGCCGTCACCACCATCATGGACTGCGAGGACAGCGTCGCCGCCGTCGATGCGGCCGACAAGGTTGACGTCTATCGCAACTGGCTCGGCCTGATGGACGGCACGTTGTCCGCCGATTTCGAGAAGGGCGGCAGGACCTTGACCCGCCGCCTCAACCCGGACCGCGTCTACACCGCGCCGAATGGCGGGACCGTCACGCTGGCGGGCCGTTCGTTGATGCTGGTGCGCAATGTCGGCCACCACATGTATACCGACGTGATCACGATGGATGGCGCTGAGGTGCCGGAGACCATTCTGGACGCCGTGTTCACCTCGCTGATCGCGATGCACGACCTCAACAAGCGCGACGGCTTCAAGAACAGCCGCGCCGGCTCGGTCTACATCGTCAAGCCGAAGATGCACGGGCCTGAGGAAGTCGCCTACGCCAACGACCTGTTCGCCGCCGTGGAAGATCTGCTCGACCTCGAACGCTTCACGCTGAAGATGGGCATCATGGACGAGGAGCGCCGCACCTCGGCCAATCTCGCCGCCTGCATCCATGCCGCCAAGAACCGTGTGGTGTTCATCAACACCGGCTTCCTGGATCGGACCGGCGACGAGATGCACACCTCGATGGAAGCGGGCCCGATGGTGCGCAAGGGCGACATGAAATCTGCCGCCTGGATCGGTGCCTATGAAAACAACAATGTCGATGTGGGCCTGGCTTCGGGGCTGCGCGGCAAGGCGCAGATCGGCAAGGGCATGTGGGCGGCTCCGGACCGGATGGCCGACATGCTGGCGCAGAAGATCGGCCACCCGATGGCCGGTGCCAACACCGCTTGGGTGCCCTCACCCACCGCTGCCACGCTGCACGCGACGCATTATCACAAGGTTGATGTCGCCGCCCGTCAGACCGAAATCGCCAAGCGGACACCAGCGAGCCTCGACGCGCTGCTGACGATCCCGGTCGCCGACCGTGCGAACTGGTCGCCGGAGGATCTGCAGCAGGAAGTCGACAACAACGCGCAGGGCATTCTGGGCTATGTGGTGCGCTGGATCGACCAGGGTGTGGGCTGCTCGAAAGTGCCGGACATTCATGATGTCGGCCT
Organism: uncultured Rhodospirillales bacterium; assembly: GCA_903891315.1. GTDB lineage: Bacteria > Pseudomonadota > Alphaproteobacteria > Acetobacterales > Acetobacteraceae > CAIQQQ01. The sequence continues at coordinate 1,217 of CAITEF010000585.1, forward strand.
GATGGAAGACCGCGCCACACTGCGGATTTCCAGCCAGCACATCGCGAACTGGCTGCATCATGGCATCGTCACCGAGGCGATGGTGATGGAATCGATGAAGAAGATGGCGCTGGTGGTCGACCGTCAGAATGCCAGCGATCCGCTCTACACGCCGATGGCACCTAGCTTCGACGGCGTGACGTTCAAGGCGGCGTGCGATCTGGTGTTCAAGGGCCGCCAGCAAGCCAACGGTTATACCGAGTTCGTCCTGACGGCGCGGCGTCGAGAAGCGAAGGCGGCGGGCTGAGGCGCATGCATGGATGGATTCGGGGGCTGGTGGTGGCAATCGGTGTGACGGCAATGGCTGGCAGCGCCGGGGCGACCGATCTGGTGGTCTATTCGGCAGCGGCGATGAAGGCAGCGATGGAATCGGTGGCCGCCGAGTTCACCGCCGCCACCGGTGATCATGTTCGCTTCGTCTTCGGCACGGCAGGTGTCGTGCGGGACCGCGTGGCAGCCGGAGAGGCGGTCGATCTAGTGATCGCGCCTCCCGCGCCGTTGAAGGATCTGGCCGCGCGTGGCTTCGTGGTGGCCGACAGCATCAAGGGCCTGGGCGAGACCAAACTGGGAGTTGGAGTTCGGCGTGGCTGGCCACATCCGAAACTCGCCACCGAGGCCGATATCCAGACCATGCTGCTCGCCGCCCCCTCGATCGGCATGCCCGACCCGAGCACGGGGGCGACGACCGGGGTGTATCTGGCCAAATTGTTCGAGAAGATGGGGTTGGCAGAGGTGCTCAAGCCCAAGCTGCGCCTGTATCCAGACGGGTTGCAGGCGATGGAGGCTGGTGCGCGCGGTGACGTGGCGCTGGGTCTGGGGCAGATCAGTGAGATCCTGCCGGTGGCGGGGGTTGAACTCGCTGGGGTGCTGCCGGATTCGCTGCAATTGCGGACGGTCTATGCGGTCAGCCGGTCCAGCCATTCTGGCAACCCGGCGGCGGCGCAGCGGCTTTATGAGTTCCTGACCAACTCGGCGCGAGCTCCCGGCATGGTGAAATTCGGCTTCGTGGCGCCCTCGCCTTGATCGGCGGCGACAAGTTCATTTGACTCCTGGTGATCGCATGATAAAATTTATTCGATAACGAACAAATTTTGTGCGGGGGGCATTCATGCAGCAGGATCTTGATCAGTTCAGCGTCACCGAGGCGGTGCTGGAGCAGATGTCGAAGACGCCGGACGCCCGGCTGAAGCAGATCATGGAAAGCCTGGTCAAGCACGCGCACGCGTTTGCGCGTGACGTGGATCTAAAGCCTGAAGAATGGCTGGCGGGCATCGCGTTTCTGACCGAAGTCGGCAAGACCTGCACGCCGAGCCGTCAGGAGACGATTCTGCTGTCCGACACGCTGGGTTTCAGCGCTCTGGTCAACATCCTCGCCGCCAATCGCCAGCAGGCAAAATCGACTGACCCGTCCCTGCTCGGGCCGTTCTATCGCGCCGCCGCCCCACTGAAGCAGTTGGGTGAGACCATCGCCACCAAGATCGACGCGCCGGAAATCCAGTTCTACGGACAGGTGGTCGATGCCGACGGCAAAGGCGTGCCGCACGCCGAAATCACCGTCTGGCAGACCGATGCGCATGGTTATTATGACATGCAGATCCACGGCGAAGACGAGATGGATCACCGCGCCAAGTTCATCACCGACGAGAACGGCCGCTATCATTTCCGCTCGGTGCGTCCGCTTGGCTATTACATCCCGATGGACGGCCCAGTGGGCCGGATGATCAACGCGCAGCTTCGCCATGGCTGTCGCCCAGCGCACACGCATTTCCTGATCGGCGCTGAAGGCTACGAGGAATTGGTGACATCGCTGTATTTTGGCTACGACCAATATATCGGCACCGACACCGTGTTCGGCGTCTCGAAGTCGCTGATCATCATGCCGGAGATGGACGCCAATGCGCCGATCCCTGGGATGGAAGCAGTGCGTTACGATTTCACCATTGCACCTGCACGCGCGGGCGGCTCGGGCCGGGTGGGCGCGGATCCGTCGCAGTTGGTGAAGGCGTAATCAATCACCAACGCCTCATAGGGCGGGGCTGCGCTACGCTGGCCCGCCCTACGTTCTACTCCTGATGCCACGCGACGCGTTCTGGAAACGCCCCGCGGGGCTCGCGGCACACGGTGGCCGCTGTGTTGCGATAAGCGTTGTTGAGCAACGTGTGCCGCACCAGATCGCGGCAGATCTCCGCGCCGCGATGCTCGCTCGCCACCCAGATCACGCCACGATTGCCGGTTTCAGGATTTTCCCACAGCGCCTGCGAGCCGACCGGTGAGGCGAGCAGGCGGGTCAGCACCGCCTGTTCGCGCAGGCGATCGGCGTTGTAGTCCGACTCATTGTGATAGCCCTGATCGATCACCTCTTTCGGGGCTGAGCTGCCGCGATACAGCGCCATCGGGCGACCAAATTCGGCGTTGTAGCGCACCGCGCCGACACCCACGACAAGGCCGATCAGCATCGCGAGCGCGAACAGCAACAGGATCAGGCCCGCGCTGTCGCCCCGCTCCTCGACCCGACCTCGCCCCTGCGCTGTCACCACCAGCCTCCGCTGCGATCCTGCCGGAGTGCACCACAGCTTTGTGAATCGCCGGTTAACGCTGCCGGATGCCCGCCCTGCGCGGGCTGCGGTTGGTGCGATGCAAAAAACCTTGTAGCGAAAATGTCGATCCGTGCACTTCGATCAGGATTTTTCAACGATCTGCTGCTAGACTGCCCGATGGCGCGGGGTTGCCCGGGTCGTTTGTGGTGACATTTCCTGGGGTTTTCAACGCCGTATGCCGATACCGTTTTCCATAGATGATCTCGGCCGCGCCTTTGATGCGAAGGCAATCACGCGGGGCCGCAGCATGATCCTGCTTGGCCAGGTGGACGTCGAACTGGAAGGCGACAGCATCACCGGCACTGTCGACCATCTCGGCATGCATCAGGCCGCCAAGCTGACCCCGATCAAAGACGGCAAGGAGGTCGGCTTCACCGGCCAATGCACCTGCCGCCAGCCGGGCTGCGCGCATCGTGCGGCGATTGCCATTCGCGCCCTTGAACGCTTCCCGGCCTTGCGCAAGGCCGCCCCTGGCGCTGCCAAACCCGACCCGTTGGCCACACCGAAAGCGGCAACCGAGCGACGTCGCCTCGTGCTCGAACTCGCCCCCGCCAAACCGCCATTTGCCTGCATGGTTCTGACGCGGCTGGTCAATGAGCGGACCAAGCAGATCCGCAACGCCTCACCCGCCGAGGTGATCGCCGATACCAGCATTCTCGAAGCCAGCCGCAACCTCACCAAATTGCTGGGCGGCGGCGACAAGCCCGAGACATTTCTGACCCACGCTGAGGCGCCCGCCATTCTGGAGGCGCTCGCTTTGTCTGGTCAGGCGCGCTGGCAGCCCACCGGCAAGCGGCTTGCCTATGGTGTCGAGCGCCTGCGCGAGCCCGACCGACCGTTCAACCTGCCGCTCACATCCGCGATCTTCAACACCGCGACCGGCGAATATTACGTCGATTCCGAGACCGGCAACCTCGGCAAGCTCACTGTCCGCAAACCC
>CAITEF010000586.1 GCA_903891315.1 uncultured Rhodospirillales bacterium
CGATGATGGTCGGCATGTTCGCGGCACTTGATTTCGTCGTGTTCTACATGTTCTTCGAGGGCGTGCTGATCCCGATGTACCTCATCATCGGGGTGTGGGGCGGTCCGCGCCGCGTGTATGCGGCCATCAAGTTCTTCCTCTACACGCTGGCCGGTTCGCTGCTGATGCTGCTGGCGATCTTGGCGATGTGGAATTTCGCAGGCACGACGGACATCGTGACGCTGATGCACACGAATTTCCCGAAATCGATGCAAACCTGGCTGTTCCTGGCCTTCTTCGCCTCGTTCGCGGTGAAAGTGCCGATGTGGCCGGTGCATACTTGGCTGCCGGACGCCCACGTGGAAGCGCCGACCGCAGGCTCGGTGATCCTGGCGGGCGTGTTGCTGAAGATGGGGGCTTACGGGTTCCTGCGCTTCTCGATCCCGATGCTGCCGCAGGCCGCGGCTGATTTCGCGCCGGTGATCTTCGCGCTCTCGGTGGTGGCGGTGATCGCAACCTCGCTGGTGGCGCTGGCGCAGAAGGACATGAAGAAGCTGATCGCCTATTCGTCCGTCGCCCATATGGGTGTGGTGACGATTGGCATCTTCACGCTGAATGCGCAGGGTGTGTCGGGTGCGATCTTCCAGATGCTGAGCCATGGCGTTGTCGCGGCAGCACTCTTCCTTTGCGTGGGCGTCGTGTATGACCGACTGCACACCCGCGAGATCGCGCGCTATGGCGGGCTGGCCAACCGGATGCCGATCTACGCGCTGGTGTTCATGCTGTTCACCATGGCCAGCGTTGGTCTGCCGGGTACGGCCGGGTTTGCCGGTGAAATCCTGGTGCTGATCGGCTCATTCAAGATCAGCATCTGGCTGGCGCTGTTCGGCGGGATGGGGATGATCCTGGGTGCCTGCTACATGCTCTATCTCTATCGCCGCGTGATCTTCGGCACGCTGACCAAGGCCGATCTGATGGGGATGCTGGATCTCAGCCCGCGTGAAATCCTCACCTTCGCGCCGCTGGTTGTGCTGACGCTCTGGATGGGTGTGTATCCGTCGAGCTTCACGTCATTCTTCGATGCAACGGTGAATTCGCTGGTCGAACACCATCAGGCAGCGCTTGCTGCCACCACCAAGCTGGCCGGGGTTGTGCACTGATGAACTGGACATTGGCCCTCCCGGAGATCGTCCTGGCCGTGCTCGGCATGGCGATCTTGGTGTTTGGTGTGCTGCGCAAGCAGAACAGCTTCATTCTCTGCACCAATCTGGTCTATGGCGCGTTCATCGCGGCTGGCGGGATGGTGATGGGCATTCATGCTGGGATTGGCTTTCACGGCCAGTTCACCGTCGATGCCTTCTCGACCTTCGCCAAGCTGCTGGTGCTGGCGGCTTCCGCACTCAGCCTGATCGTGTCGACGGATTTCAACACGAAGGCGGATCTGGACCGGTTCGAATATCCTGTGCTGGTGCTCTACGCGACCGTCGGCATGATGATCATGGTCTCGGCGACCAATCTGATGACGCTGTATCTGGGCATCGAGTTGAACGCGCTGTCGATCTACGTGTTGGCGGCGTTTGCGCGGGATGATCTGCGCAGCTCGGAAGCCGGCTTGAAGTATTTCGTCCTCGGTGCATTGGCCTCGGGCCTGCTGCTGTATGGGATTTCGCTGGTCTATGGCTTCAGCGGCAGCATGGATTTCGGCTCGGTCGCCAAGGTGCTGGCCGACCCGACCAAGGTCTCGCCGGGTGTGGTGGTGGGCGTGGTGTTCATCGTCTGCGCGATGGCCTTCAAGGTCTCGGCGGTGCCGTTCCATATGTGGACGCCGGATGTGTATGAGGGCGCTCCGACTCCGGTGACCGCCTTCATGGCGTCGGCCCCGAAAGTGGCTGCTATGGCGCTGTTCGCCCGCGTGATGTACGCGCCGTTCGGTCATCTGTTGACCCAGTGGCAGCCGGTGCTGGTGCTGATCTCGATCGGCTCGATGGTGCTTGGCGCGTTCGCGGCGATGGGCCAGGGCAATATCAAGCGCCTGATGGCGTATTCCTCGATCGGGCATATGGGCTATCTGCTGGTCGGTCTTGCCGCGGGCAGCCAGATCGGGCTACGCGGGATTCTGGTCTATCTGGTGGCCTATGTGTTCACCAATATCGGCATGTTCGCCTGCATCACCGGGATGCGCCGCAACGGTGTGGCGGTGGAGCGGATTGCCGATCTCGGTGGTCTGGGCAAGTCGAGCCCTGGGATGGCGGCGGCGATCACGATCTTCCTGTTCTCGATGGCGGGCATTCCGCCG
>CAITEF010000587.1 GCA_903891315.1 uncultured Rhodospirillales bacterium
CGCTTCGCTTGCAATGACGACATTCGCGGTGGCCAATGTGGGCGGCACACCTTGACCCCACGCTGGCACCCCCACCGCCTCGCCGCAAAACTCCCAGCCCTGCGCCGCCGAGCCAGGCTCACCCAAGCCGTGCGCGCCTTCTTCACCGCGCGCGGCTATCTCGAAGTCGAGACCGACTACGCCGTCGCCACCCCCGGCGAGGAAGTCCATCTGCGCCCATTCCGCACCGAGCGCCTCTCGCCCCACGGCGCGCGCGAGACGCTCTGGCTGCACACCAGCCCGGAATTCACGATGAAGAAGCTGCTCGCCAGTGGCTGCGGCCCGATCTTCCAACTCGCCCGCGTCTGGCGCAACGAGGAGGGCAGTGATCGCCACGCGCCGGAATTCACCATGTTGGAATGGTATAATCCCGGCGCCTCGATGTCCGACCTCATGGCTGAAACCGAGGCACTGCTGCGCGCCACGCTGCCGCCGGTGGTGACGTGTCGGGATATCACGTGCAATCTTGGTGAATTCGAACGCCTCACCGTCGCCGAGGCCTTCAGCCGCCATGTCGGCGCCGACGTTCTGGGAACCGCTGGCGATCCAGAAACACTCGCCGCCCAGGCGGGCACCCGTCTGCGCGACGGCGAGACCTGGGAGGATCTGTTCTTTCGCCTGATGCTGGAGCGTGTCGAGCCGCATCTCGGCCAATCCCGCCCGACATTTCTCACCCATTGGCCCGCCGCCCAAGCCGCACTCGCCCGCCGCGACCCTGTCGATCCGCGTGTGGCCGAACGGTTCGAACTGTATATCTGCGGCCTCGAACTCGCCAACGCCTTCGTGGAACTCACTGATTCCGTTGAACAACGCACCCGGTTCGAAGAAGACCGCGCCCGCCGTCACGCCCTTTATGGCGGGCCGGATTGGCCGATGGACGAGGATCTGCTCGCAATCCTGGGCGACATGCCCGCCTGCGCCGGGATCGCGCTCGGCTTTGACCGTCTGGCGATGCTGGCCGCTGGCGCGGACGATATCGACGCGGTGCGCTGGACCGGGGAGGAGATCATCCGATAATCAACGATTAAAAATCGTGAGAATCGATTTGAATTTGACGACTGGTGATCGCTATATTATATAGCACGTGTGAAATCCGGTATTCCGGTGAACCACATCGTCACTTCGACCAGCGCAGACGGGAATCGCCCCAATGTCCGACATCGCACTTCAGCGCCGCGCCGCCCGTGCCGCAGATTCGATGCAGGTGCTTGAGCTCAAGCTGATTCTTGCCTCGTTGGGCATCGGTGCCGCTCTGCTCGGCGCTCTTTTCTTGCTCGCACGCCTCAGCCACTGATACGCACAACGCTATCATCATTTCGGTGAGGGTGGCATGCGAGGGCTGATGATTTTGGTGGCGGCGCTGAGTCTGGTCGCCGGAACGGCGAACGCCGCCTCATTCGATTGCAAAGCGGCGAAATCGGTCCGCGAGCGCGCGATTTGTGCCGATCCTGAACTCTCCAAAGCCGATGACGCGCTTGCCCGCGCTTACAATGACGCGCAGAGCGTTGCCCCCGAGATCTACCGCACCGAATTGCGCAACCAGCAGCGCGCTTGGCTGCGTCAACTCGATCTCACCTGCGCTGGACGCAGCAAAGACATCGCCGATATCGGTCTGCGCAATTGTCTGCTCAGCGACTACACCGAGCGCAGCGAGACGTTGCAGAAATCGGTGCGAAAGATCGGCGCCTACACGGTGCTGCAATACGGCAAGATCGACACCGTGCCTGACCCCGACAACCAAGACACCGATTACTGGCGCTATGCCACGCTGGAAGTTCTTTACCCACAAATCGCGGGCGAGGACGCGCTCGCCAGGCGGTTCAACGCCTGGGTGCGGCAGGAATTCAAGGTCGATGCCGGGATCAGTGATCCGGGCATGGATGTCTGGACCAGCGTCGAGGTCACCCGCGCATCGCCGTCGTTTGTCGAGGTCTCGGTCTCCAACGGCTTCTACGGCCACGGAGCCGCACATCCCAATCACGGATCGGCCAATATCGTCTGGCTGCCTGCAACCGGCGGTCGCGTGAAAGCCAGTGATATCTTCGCCGCCCCGGGCTGGCAGACCAAACTCGCCGATCTCGTCATCGCCGAGTTCAGCCGCAGCCACGAAGGCGAAAAGCCCTGGGGCGAGCGCGCCGACCTGCTCAAGATGGTCGCCGAACCGCAGCGCTGGCGCATCACCGACAAATCCTTCGCCTTGCTGTTCGACCCCTACGAACTCGCCTCCTATGCCGCGGGCGATATCGTCGTCGAATTGGCCTGGAAGGATATCGAAAAGCTGCTCGCCCGCGACTCAGCGATACTGGCGGCGCTGCGGCGGTAGACTTTGATCTTCCGAAGATGTCACTCCATTGGATACCAACAACCCGTCACCCTGAGCGAAGC
>CAITEF010000588.1 GCA_903891315.1 uncultured Rhodospirillales bacterium
AATGGTGAGGGTCACGTTGTTGCGAAGCCCAGCAAATGGGCCATGTCCTTGAGGAAGATCTTGAACTGCGCCTTTTTCTCCCGCTTGACGAGGCGCTTGTGCATGTAGGACTCCCAGGTGAGCCGCTGGACATCCTTGTCCATGCACATCTTCACGAAACGCTCGCGCCTGCGATCATTGGCGTACCAGAAATACTGCATCACCCCGAGGATCATGAAAACGCGGCCATGCTCTTTCATGAAGCGCTTGCGGGCGGTGGCCAGCTCGCGCGCGTCGCCGGTGGCGAGGAACGAGATGGCGGCATCGGCAGCCAGCCGCCCGCACGCCATCGCGTAATAGATTCCCTCGCCCGAGGCCGGGGCGACCACGCCGGCTGCGTCTCCGCACACCAGAACGTCACGCCCATTGTCCCACCGCTTCAGCGGCTTGAGCGGGATCGGAGCGCCCTCGCGGCGGATCGTCTCCATCTTGTCGAGCCCGGTGGTCTGACGCAGCTCGGCCACTGCACCGCGGATTGAGAAGCCCTTGTGCAATGTGCCGGTGCCGATGGACACAGAGTCGCCATGCGGGAAGATCCAGGAATAGAAATCCGGCGACATCTTGCCTTGGTAATACACATCGCAGCGGAGCGGATCGTAGTCGCGCACCAGATTGTCGTTTTGCGGTGCGGCGACGATCTCGTGATAGGCGAAGACGCATTTCACCTTGTCGCCGCCTTTGATCTCCTGCTTGGCCACCGAAGAGCGCGCGCCGTCGGCACCGATGACGCAACGGGTGCGGACGGTGGCGGGTTGCGAAGTGTCGCGCTCACGGCCTGCGAAGTAATGCACCAGCGTGGTGCCGCCCTCGCGGCTGATCCGCTCGAAGCTGCCGGTGGCGCGGGTTGCCCCCGATTTCGCGGCTCGTTCGCGGAGGAACTCGTCGAACACCGCCCGGTCCACCATGCCGACATAGCCTTCGCCGACTGGCATATCGACGATCCTGTCGGACGGGGCGATCATCCGGGCCGACGTGACGCGGGCGACAAGCTGTGAGTCGGGGATGTTGAAATCCATAATCGCGCGCGGCGGAATCGCACCGCCGCACGGCTTGATCCGCCCTGCGCGGTCAAGCAGGAACACGCGCAGCCCCTTGCGGGCCATATCATCCGCCGCCGTGGCACCCGCAGGGCCACCGCCGATGACAACCACATCGTAAATCGTCTCGCTCATGATCCGACTCCGGCTTTGAGGGCAAAGGCGCTGACCAGCATTCCCAGCACGTAAAGCGTGGTTCCGGTCGCGTTGTACCAAGGTGCGCGTTCACAGGGTGCTGCAAGCAGGCGGCGCATCAGCACGATCTGCACGGCGAGCAGAATCGCCACTCCCGCCGCATAGGCGGGATGGCCCCACAGGCTGAGCAGGGTGATCACGATCACCTGCGGCCCGGCCATCACCACACAGGCAAGCAAGGCGGCGACCTCCTCGCCCATCACGGCAGGCAGCGAGTCAAGGCCCATCTTGCGGTCGCCCTCGATGGATTTGAAATCATTCAGTGTCATGATCCCGTGCGCGCCGAGGCTGTAGAGCCCGGCCAGCGTGAAGACCTGCCATGTGGGCAGACCACCGCTCATCACCGCCGCCCCGGTGATCCAGGGCAGCCCCTCATAACACATGCCGACCGCCATGTTGCCGACCCACCCATTGCGCTTCAGCCGCAGCGGCGGTGCCGAATAGGCCCAGGCGCAGGCCATGCCAAACAGGGCAGGGGCGAACACAAATCGCCCTAGCATCGCCGCCACGCTGAGCGAGACGCAGGTCCAGACAATGGCGATGATCAGGCCCCATTGGCCGGGGATGCGGCCCGATGGGATCGGCCGGTTGGGTTCGTTGATCGCGTCGACATGGCGGTCGAACCAGTCATTGACCGCCTGCGAGGTGCCGCAGACCAGCGGGCCGCAGAGCAGAACGCCAGTGGCAATTGTCAGCCAACCCGCCTCACCCGCCGAAGATGCGGAGACCAGACCACAGGAGAACGCCCACATCGGCGCAAACCACGTTACGGGCTTCAACAATTCGAGCACGGCGGCGGGCGCAGGTCGGCCTCTGACAGGGGCAGAGAGTGGGATGGTTGCGGTCACGGCTGAAGATCCTCAGTCAAGTCACCCAGGCCGTAGCGGCGGAGTTTTACGTAAAGGCTCTGTCGGCTCAGCCCGAGCATTTCTGCAGCCGAGGCGCGATTGTCGCCGGTCAGTTCGAGGGCTGCTTCGATGCACAGCTTCTCGATCACGTCGGTCGCCTCGCGCACCAAATCCTTCAGCGCGATGCGGCCGACCAATTCGGTGAGTTGCTCAACCGAGCGCGGCAATTCCTTCGGAAGTTGCACTTGTTGGCTTGCCTGCGGGCGGCGGCCGACATGGCGAATGGCAAAGCCGAAGCCTGGTTGACCGCCATTGACCAACTGCACGGCGGAGATCTCGACATCCAGCGTGTCGCCGAATTCGCCGCGCAGCACGGTCTGGAAAAGTCGGACCTGACCGCGTTGGCGCAGATTGGCCATCAGCACGTCCATGTCCACGCCGGGGCGTCCGAGCCAGCGATCCAGCCGTTCTTCGCGGGTCTGTTCCTGCGTCGACAGCTGGATCATGTCGCAGAACGCAGCGTTGGCGGCGCTGATGCGGCCATCCGGGCCGGTGACGACAAAGCCGTCCGGGGCGTTCTCGATCAGCTTGAGCAATTGGCTGCTCGCTTCCGGCATCGCCACCGGCTGGTCCGTCTCCACCGGCAACATGCGGATCAGGAACAGTGATGCGCCCTCTTGGCGGAACATCGAGCCGGTGATCGTCACGTCGCGTCCGGTATCGGCGAGCGTGGCGCGCACTGGCTCCGCGCGCCCAACCGCCCGCACGGCGGCCAGCATCGCTTGGATCCGGTCCTGACATTCGTTGTCGAACGCGTCGCGCAGCGAGCGTGACAGGGCGCGTTTCCAGTTCTCGCCGAACATCTCGCGCGTGGCAGGATTGGCCTCGACAAGTTTCAGCGAGGTGGCGTCCACCACCATCACCGCCTCGGAGGACATCTCGAACAACAGCCGGTAGCGGGTCTCAACATGGCGCAGACGGGCGTAATCGCGCTCCATAGATTGCTGCGCGTCGACCAGACGTTGCTGAAGCTCCGAAATGTCGGTCAGATCCCGCCCGAACGCGACCAGATAGCCGGTCTCGGCGAGCTGCACGGTGGAATAGAGCACCGGCACCGATCCGCCGGAGCGCGACGGATGGTTGAGATGTCGCCAACGCGGCGGTGCGGCCTGGCTGCGATTGCGCAGCATGGTCGCAACCTTGGGCTGGCTGTCCGGGCTGACCACGTCCAACCATTCGCGACCAACCCAGGTCTCGCTGCCCTCCAGCTCCACGGCCAACCGCTCGCTGCTGAAGGCGAGGTCTCGGATCCTGCCCTGGTTGTCAATGATCAGCGCGATGTCCGACGCCGCCGTGATAAGCATGGCGGCGGCATCGGGATCCAGCGGCCCGAGCGATACAAGCGGTGATTTGAACGCATTCACAAGAGACGCGACCTTCCAGTTCACGGCACGCCTCCCTGGACGAAATCCGATGTTCTGGCGGGCGAGCGTGGCAACCCGCGCAGATTTAAGCCGCGGATCACCCGGTTCGCGCCAGCGATAACATCAAAGTTTCCGCCTCGACGATGGCGTGCGCTGCATCTGCCGCCGTGGCGTCGGCCCCAACTTCTTGTGCCAAACTCGGTTGCGCCACGAACACCGAGCCGCCGACCATAATCCGAATTTGTGGATTCCGTGAACCGTGACGGGCGACCTCGATAGACTGTCGAAGCATGTCGAAATTCTTGAGATGCCCGAGCGAGAAACCGACAACGTCGAACCAGTTTCCAGCGACCAAAGCACGCAACTCAACAAGCGATTGGGCCTTCTCGGCGGTCACATCCCAGGACGCCCGCCGAAAGAACTGCGCCACCATCGCCAGGCCAAAACCGTGCTGTTCTCCAGGGGCTGGCAACAGCAGAATCTGGCGCGCGGGGCGGGTCATCCGCAGCCGGTTGGTTTCACCATCGGCCGTGAAACGTTGGTCGAGCATGTTCAGCATCTTGTGCAGCCGGAACAGCCCCAGTGTGACAGCCGCGAAATCCGCGTCATCACATTCCCAAAGAACGCCGAGCGCGAGTGCCGCACCTGCGAACAATTTGGTGTGGATGTCCTCCAGCCCAATGCCGCTCTGCAGCAGTGATTCCACCAAGGATGTCGACAAGTTCTCATCGCGTTCGGTCAGCAGGAACGCGAAGGTGCGGATTTGTTCCGGATCTGGCGTCCAAACATCGCGCTCGGGCGGTTTCGGCGGCGTGGACAACGCAGCGCGATCGTTGCGATGGGCCTGAACCATGTGAGGGATAACCGCCGTCTCGATGGCTTGAGTGAGCAAAGCCAGGCGCTCCTTTCGCGTATCCCAAAACTGCGGTCCAGCCCCAGTGCGGCGCAGATACGATGAAGCCCGGTTGGATCTCTCCGACTGACCAGCACTTCCCGGCAAATGATTTGATAGTTCCGACAGGTCCATGGTTGACCCCTATGCCCCCGTCATACGTTTCCCGTTCCATAGTGAATTCGGTTTGACCGGGGAGTGTCAAGCATCTTTTACGTTCAGAGACGTTGACATACGTTCGTCAAAGGAATTAGCCTTCCAGTCAGGAAGACGATGGGGAGACAGGTGGCCGGGAACGGTCGGTGGATTCCTTGAAAATGGTGGTCAGTCAGCGGGTTGTGGGAGGTTTTCCCAGATTTCGTTGAAAAAATGACCCGCAAATCCGCGGAGGCGTTGTCAGTCAATGTTTACAGCCAATGTCTTCGGTTCCCTCATCAACGCCATTGATTGCAGCCCGTGGGGAACGTCGTCAGGACGGTGCCGGGGCATGAGGAGGGCACGCCATATGTCCAAACCGCTTTACACGCCTGAAGAGCGGAAACGCCGGGATTCCACGGCTTGGACATTGGTGCAGGGCATTCTGGCGCCGATCCAATTCCTGATCTTTTTGGTCAGTCTGGTGATGGTGCTGCGCTTCGTGTTCACCGGCTCCGGCCAGTCGATGGCTGAGTTCTCCGTCGTGGTGAAGACGCTCGTGCTTTACACAATTATGATCACCGGCGCGATCTGGGAGCGCGAGGTGTTCGGCCGGTATCTGTTCGCGCCGGCCTTCTTCTGGGAGGACATGGTCAGCATGTTGGTGCTGGCCCTACACACCGCCTATCTCGTGGCGCTTTACCAGCATGCGCTGCCTCCGACGCAGCTGATGTGGCTCGCCCTGGCCGCCTACGCCACCTACGTCGTCAATGCGACGCAGTTCGTGCTGAAGCTGCGGGCGGCGCGCAAGCGGCCTTGGCCGCAAGACAATTCCATCGGCTCTGATCAGGCGATGGGAGCCGCATGATGGATGGTCTCCCAGGCCATTCCCCAGTGTTGACGGCTTCTGAGAGTGGTTGCGACTCGCCTCCGGTGCTGCGTGAGCGTGGCCAGCGTGAGGTGTTTTGTGGACTCACCGGGATTGTCTGGCTGCACCGCAAGATTCAGGACGCGTTTTTCCTCGTCGTCGGCAGCCGCACCTGCGCGCATCTTATCCAATCCGCCGCCGGTGTGATGATCTTTGCCGAGCCGCGTTTCGCCACCGCGATCATCGAGGAGAAAGACCTCGCCGGTCTGGCGGATGCCAATGAGGAGCTCGACCGAGTCGTCGCCCGCCTGATCGCACGCCGCCCAGACATCAAGCTGCTCTTCCTGGTCGGATCCTGCCCGTCCGAAGTGATCAAGCTCGACCTTTCTCGTGCCGCGCAGCGTCTGTCGCGCGAGATGGCGCCGGCCGTGCGCGTGCTGAGCTATTCCGGCAGCGGGATCGAGACGACGTTCACTCAGGGCGAGGATGCGTGCCTGGCCGCTCTCGTGCCGGAAATGCCTCATTCCGATTCGGCTTCGCCCGAGTTGCTGGTGGTGGGCGCGCTCGCCGATGTGGTGGAGGACCAGTTCCGCCGCGTGTTCACCGATCTCGGCATCGAAAAGGTGAGCTTCTTCCCGCCACGGCGGGCAGGAGAGTTGCCTGCCGTTGGGCCGAACACCAAGATGCTGCTCGCCCAGCCGTTCTTGGCCGACACGGCGCGGCTGCTCGAAGCGCGCGGTGCGGAATATCTCTCCGCGCCGTTTCCGCTGGGGGCCGAGGGCACCACGATGTGGCTGCGGGCGGCGGCGGATGCTTTCGACATTTCGTCGTCCCGCTTCGCCCAGGCCACCGACGCCCCGCGCGCCCGCGCCGCCTCGGCGCTGTCGCGGTTCCACGATCAGTTGACCGGCAAACGCATCTTCATGTTCCCCGACTCGCAGCTCGAAATCCCGCTCGCCCGGTTCCTGGCGCGGGAACTCGGGATGCAACTGACGGAGATCGGCACGCCTTATCTCCACCGCACCCATCTGGCCGCCGAATTGGCGCTGATGCCGGAGGGGGTGGCGCTGTCCGAAGGTCAGGATGTGGATCGTCAGCTGGATCGCTGCCGCGCCTATCGTCCGGATCTGACCGTCTGCGGCCTTGGCCTCGCCAATCCGCTGGAAGCTGAGGGGATGGCGACGAAATGGTCCATCGAGCTGCTCTTCAGCCCAATCCAAGGCTACGATCAGGCCGGTGACCTCGCCGAATTGTTTGCGCGTCCGCTGGTGCGTCGCACGAAGCTGAGGGTCTAGGCCATGCAGCTCACTCTCTGGACGTATGAAGGCCCGCCGCATATCGGAGCCATGCGCATAGCCACCGCCATGAAGGGCCTGCACTACGTGCTGCACGCCCCACAGGGCGATACCTATGCTGATTTACTATTCACCATGATCGAGCGCAGAGCCGCCCGCCCGCCGGTGACCTACACCACATTCCAGGCGCGCGATCTCGGTTCGGACACCGCCGATCTGTTCAAGCAATCCGCGCGCGATGCCTATGATCGGTTCAAGCCGCAGGCGTTGCTGGTGGGTGCCTCCTGCACGGCCGAGTTGATCCAGGACGATCCGGGTGGTCTCGCCCGCGCGCTCGATCTGCCGATTCCGGTGGTGGCGGTCGAACTGCCCGCCTATCAGAAGAAAGAGAATTGGGGTGCGGCGGAGACGCTGTATCGCCTGGTGCGTAGCTTCGCCCGTGCGCCCGAAGCGGTGCCTGCGCGCGCCACCTGCAACATTCTCGGCCCGACCGCTCTCGGCTTCCGTCACCGCGACGATCTGCGCGAGATCATCGCGCTGCTCGCCCAGATGGGGATTGCGGTCAATGTGGTGGCTCCGATGGGAGCCTCGCCGACCGATCTCGTGCGTCTGCCGGATGCCGCGTTCAACGTGGTGCTCTATCCCGAAATTGCCCAATCCTCGGCGCAGTTCCTGGAAAAGCAATTTGGCCAGCCATACACCAAAACGATCCCGATTGGCGTCGGTGCGACCTGTGAGTTCATTCGCGAAGTGGCGGAGCTGGCTGGCATCAATCCGACCCCGTTCCTGGAGGATGCCAATGCGCATTCGCCGTGGTACGCTCGCTCGGTTGACAGCAACTACCTCACCGGCAAGCGCGTTTTCGTCTTTGGCGACGCCACCCATGCCATCGCTGCCGCCCGCGTGGCGCAGGAGGAACTGGGCTTCACCGTGGTGGGCCTGGGCACCTACTCGCGCGAGTTCGCCCGCGAAATCCGTGCCGCGGCCAAGCTCTATGGCATCGAGGCGCTGATCAGCGACGATTATCTCGACGTCGAGGAACAGATCGCCGCCTTGCAGCCGGAACTGGTGCTCGGCACCCAGATGGAGCGCCACATCTCCAAGCGGCTCGGCGTGCCCTGCGCGATGATCTCGGCACCGATGCATGTCCAGGATTTCCCCGCCCGCTACGCCCCGCAAATGGGCTTCGAGGGTGCGAATGTGATCTTCGACAGCTGGGTGCATCCGCTGATGATGGGGCTGGAGGAGCATCTGCTGCAGATGTTCCGCGAGGACAGCGAGTTCTCCGAGGCTCCCTCGCATCTGCCCGCCGCTGCACCAGCCGCAATCGTGTCGAGCGTCGCCGTTCTGCCGCGTCCGCTGGAGGCGGCGGTGGCCGAGGTGGTGACGCAGCATGCGGTGATTGATGTCCCGGGTTGGACGGCAGAGGCCGAGCGTGAGCTGGGCAAAATTCCATTCTTCGTGCGGGGAAAGGCACGTCGAAATACCGAGAAATACGCGCGGGAGAAGGGGCTTGCGATGATCTCGCTGGAGACTCTCTACGACGCCAAAGCACAGGTAGGTCGATAGATATGCCCGACGGCGTAACGCAGATTCCGACCCCTATCCGCTTCGTGGTCGTCACCATGGACAGCGCTTTGGCCGGCTCGGCCAAGCGGGCGAATGAGATGCTGCGGGCCGAGATTCCTGGTCTCGAAGTGGTGGTGCATGCCGCCGATGAATGGGGCACTGATTCCGAAGCGCTGGCCGCTTGCCACCAGGATATCGCACGCGGCGATATCGTGATGGCGACGATGCTGTTCCTGGACGACCATATCCGCGCCGTTCATGCCCCGCTTGCCGCGCGTCGTGACAATTGCGATGCGATGGTCGGCATGATGTCCGGCGGCGAGATCATGCGGCTGACCCGCATGGGCAAATTCGCCATGGACAAAGAGGCGACGGGCTTCGTCGCCATGCTGAAGAAGCTGCGCGGCAGCAGCGGCAAGGGCGGCAAGTCGAGCGGTCACGGCCAGATGAAGATGGTCCGTCGCCTGCCGAAACTGCTGAAATTCATCCCCGGCACCGCGCAGGATATGCGGGCCTATTTCTTGGCGCTGCAATATTGGCTCGGCGGCTCGCAGGACAATTTCGCCAACATGATTCGCATGTTGGTCAGTCGCTACGTCACCGCCGAGCGGCTGGCCGATCTGTCGCAGATCAAGGTTGCCCCGCCGGTCGATTACCCGGATGTCGGTCTCTATCACCCCGATCTGCCGGGCCGGATTGTCGAGCGTCTCGATCAGTTGCCACGCCGGGATGGTGTGGCGGGCACGGTGGGCGTGCTGGTGCTGCGTTCCTACCTGCTGTCGAACAATTCGCGCCATTATGATGGCGTTATCCGCGCGCTTGAGGCACGCGGTCTGAAGCCGATTGTGGCGTTTGCCAGCGGGCTCGATCAGCGCGAGGCGATAGCCAATTATTTCACCCGCGATGGCAAAGCCAGCGTGGACGCGCTGATCTCGCTGACCGGCTTCTCGCTGGTCGGCGGCCCGGCCTACAATGATTCACGTGCGGCCGAAGCGGTGCTGGGTGAGATGGATGTGCCTTATATCGGCGCGCATCCGGTGGAGTTTCAGTCGCTGCGCCAATGGCGCGCTGATCCGCGCGGGTTGATGCCGGTGGAGGCGACGATGATGGTCGCCATCCCGGAGCTCGACGGCGCGATCATGCCGATGACCTTTGGTGGTCGCTGCGGCATCACCGAGGGGGCCAAACCCTGCGACGGTTGTGATGGCCAGAATTGCGCGCGTGCGATGACGGCCGATCCCGAGCGCGCGGCCAAACTCGCCTCGCGTGTCGAGAAACTGGTGGCACTTCGCCGCACCACCCGTGCGGAACGCCGCGTCGGCGTCGTGATTTTCAACTTCCCGCCGAATGCTGGCAACACCGGGACTGCCGCCTATCTCGGCGTGTTCGAGAGCCTGCACGCCACACTCACCGCAATGAAGGCGGGCGGCTACACGGTGGAGGTGCCCGAGAGCATCGACGCGCTACGTGAGATGATCCTGGTTGGCAATGCCGCGCAATATGGCGCTCTGGCCAATGTCGCCGACCGCATCGACACTGACACCCATGTTCGCCGCCAGCGCTGGCTGCCAGAGATTGAGGCGGCCTGGGGGGCGGCACCTGGGCGGCAGAATGCGGATGGGCTCGGGATCAACATTCTCGGTGCGAAATTCGGCAATGTGATCGTCGGCGTGCAGCCCGGCTTTGGCTATGAGGGCGACCCGATGCGGCTGCTGTTCGAGCGCGGTTTCGCGCCGACGCACGCGTTCAGCGCGTTCTATCACTATCTGCAGGAAGATTTCCGCGCCGATGCGGTGCTGCATTTCGGCACCCATGGCGCGCTGGAATTCATGCCGGGCAAGCAGACGGGCCTGTCCGGCGAGTGCTGGCCGGATCGTCTGATCGATGATCTGCCGAATTTCTATCTCTACGCGTCGAACAACCCCTCCGAGGGCATGCTGGCCAAGCGCCGTGCCGGGGCAGCGTTGATTTCCTATCTGACGCCGCCGGTGACCAAAGCCGGGCTCTACAAGGGCCTCGCCGATTTGAAATCCTCGCTGGATCGCTGGCGTTCGATGGACCCGGACACGCAGGACGAACTGCGTCATTCGCTGGCCGAGTTGATCCAGGCGCAGGCGGCGATGGTGGATCTTGCGCCGTCCGAACCACTCTGGGGTGTGGTTGCGGAAGACGAGATCGCCAAGCTCGCCCCGCGCTTGCTGGAAATGGAATATGCGTTGATTCCGCAAGGGCTGCACGTGGTTGGCACCCCGATGGGCCCGGAAGCCCGCGCCGAGATGATCGAGGCGGCGGGCATCACCGATCCAGAAGCTCGTGCACGGATGGACCATCTGCTCGCCACCGACAGCGAAACGCCAGCGATCCTGCACGCGCTCGATGGCGGCTATCTGCACCCGGCACCGGGCGGCGATTTGCTGCGCACACCGGCCGTGCTGCCAACCGGACGCAATCTGCACGGCTTTGACCCGTTCCGTCTGCCGAGCGCGTTTGCCTGCAAGGACGGCGCTGCCCAGGCCGAACGGCTGCTTGACCGCCATCTGCAGGAAGGTCGAGGGCTGCCAGAATCAGTGGCGGTGGTTCTTTGGGGTTCGGACAATCTGAAATCCGAGGGCGGTCCGATCGGTCAGGTGCTTTGGCTGATCGGTGCCGAGCCGCGTTTCGACGCCTATGGCCGCCTGTGCGGTGCGAAATTGCTGCCGCTGGAGACTTTGGGCCGCGCGCGCATCGACGTGGTTGTAACGCTCTCGGGCATCTTCCGCGATCTGCTGCCATTGCAGACCAAGTTGATCGCCGAAGCCTGCCTGCTCGCCGCCCAAGCGGATGAGCCGGAGGAGATGAATTTCGTCCGCAAGCACACGCAAGATTTCATGCGCAAGAATGGATGCGGCGTCGAAGAGGCGGCCCTTCGGGTGTTCGGCAACGCCGATGGTGCCTATGGCAGCAATGTCAACGCGCTGATCAATTCCGGCGCTTGGAATGACGAGGACGAGCTCGGCGACGCCTTCGTCAAGCGAAAGGGCTTTGCCTATGGCGTGGACGGCAAGCCGAAGATGCACACCGCCGTGCTGGCGGATGCGCTGTCGCGCATCGAGGTGACCTACCAGAACCTCGACAGCATCGAGTTGGGTGTCACCACGGTCGATCAATATTTTGACACGCTGGGCGGCATCTCGCGGGCGGTGCGCAAGGCGCGCGGTGGTCAGGCGGCGGCGGTTTATATCGGCGATCAGACCCGCGGCGATGGTGCGGTGCGCAGCCTGCAAGAACAGGTCGCCCTTGAGACCCGCACGCGCGCGCTCAATCCGAAATGGTACGACGCGCTGCTGAAGCACGGCTTCGAAGGTGTGCGCGAGATCGAGGCGCAGGTGACCAACACGCTCGGCTGGTCGGCCACCACCGGACAGGTTGATCCTTGGGTCTATCAGCGCCTGACCGAGACGTTCGTGCTCGACGAAGCGATGCGCAAGCGGCTCGCCGAACTCAATCCGGCGGCGTCGAGCAAGATCGCCAACCGACTGATCGAGGCACATCAGCGCGCCTATTGGACGCCGTCGCCGGAGATGCTGGACCAGTTGCGTGCGGCTGGTGAGGAACTCGAAGATCGCCTTGAAGGCGTCATAGCAGGAGCAGCCGCATGAATGTGATTGCACGACCACCACGCGCCAGTCTCGGGGATGGAGAGGGTAGCGTTCAGGTGCGCCTGGAGCAGTCGATCAAGGTCGGCAACGCCAAGGTGTTCGCCGTCTATGGCAAAGGCGGCATCGGCAAAAGCACGACGTCGAGCAATCTGTCGGTCGCTTTTTCCAAGCTCGGCAAGCGGGTGATCCAGATCGGCTGCGATCCGAAGCATGACAGCACGTTCACGCTGACCAAGAGCCTGATCCCGACCGTGATCGATGTGCTCGGCTCGGTGAATTTCCATGTCGAGGAACTTCGCCCCG
Organism: uncultured Rhodospirillales bacterium; assembly: GCA_903891315.1. GTDB lineage: Bacteria > Pseudomonadota > Alphaproteobacteria > Acetobacterales > Acetobacteraceae > CAIQQQ01. The sequence continues at coordinate 12,244 of CAITEF010000588.1, forward strand.
AGGATTACGTGTTCGAGGGCTATAACGGCGTGATGTGCGTCGAAGCAGGCGGTCCTCCGGCGGGCACCGGCTGCGGCGGTTATGTCGTGGGCCAGACGGTGAAGCTGCTCAAAGAGCATCATCTGCTCGACGACACCGATGTGGTGATCTTCGACGTGCTGGGTGACGTGGTCTGTGGTGGCTTTGCCGCCCCGCTGCAGCACGCTGATCGCGCGATCATCGTCACCGCCAATGATTTCGACAGCATCTTCGCGATGAACCGGATCGTGGCCGCCATTCAGGCGAAGTCGAAGAACTACGATGTCCGCTTGGGCGGCGTGGTGTGCAACCGGTCGGCTGCCACCGATCAGGTGGACAAATTCACCAACGCTGTCGGGATCGATCTGCTCGGCCATCTGCCGGATCTGGATGTGATCCGTCGCTCGCGGCTGAAGAAGGCGACGTTGTTCGAGATGGAATACTCGCCAGAATTGGAGGCGGTGCAGAACACCTACCTCAAACTCGCCGCCACGCTCTGGGCGGGCACGCCTGACCGCACGCCGGCACCTTTGCGTGACCGAGATATCTTCGATCTGTTGGGGTACGACTGATGAGCGAGGCGGCTCTGCACCCCACCTACGTCAAGACGCGCGGCGAGCTTGAAGAATATTTCGACCGCACCGCCGCTTCGGCATGGGCCAAACTGACCTCGGACGCACCGGTCAGCGGCGTTCGCGCCACGGTGCGGCGTGGGCGGGATCAGACGCGGGCCAATCTGCTGTCCTATCTTCCGGCGGACCTGCGCGGCAAGCGGGTGCTCGATGCCGGGTGCGGCACCGGGGCGCTGGCGATTGAGGCGGCGCGGCGTGGGGCGGAGGTGATCGCGGTCGATCTCGCCGGCAGCCTCCTCGAACTCGCCAAGACCCGTTTGCCGAGCGATCTCGGCGAAGGCTCAGTCAGCTTCCATGCCGGTGACATGTTGAGCCCGGATTTTGGCCATTTCGACCACGTGGTCGCTATGGACAGCATCATCCATTATCGCGGTGCAGACATGGTACGCGTGCTGAGCGGTTTTGCCGCGCGCACCTCGGGCTCGGTGCTGTTTACCATCCCGCCGCAGAACGCGCTGCTCTTCGTCAAGCTCGGTGTCGGACGGCTGTTTCCGCGCAGTGATCGCTCTCCGCAGATCCAGCCGATCAGCCCGCAGCGGCTGACGCGTCTGATCGCGACCGAACCGTCGCTGTCCAGCTTCCGGATGGGGCGTACGGATCGGGTTGATACCGGCTTCTACATTTCTCAGGCGATGGAACTGCTGCGCGCATGAACCGCATCGCAACCCTCAACGCCCGTGCTGCTCGTCAATGGGCCAAGCTTGGCACGAAGTTCCTCCCGATTGCCGATGTGGTGACGGAAGAGCTGCCGTTGGGGCGTCTGTTGCGGCTGTCGCTGTTTCAGGTCTCGGTGGGCATGGCGGCCGTGCTGCTGATCGGCACGCTGAATCGGGTGATGATTGTCGAGCTCGGCCTGTCCGCTTGGCTGGTGGCACTTATGGTTTCGGCACCGCTTGTGTTCGCGCCATTGCGTACGGTGATCGGCCACAAATCCGATCAGCATCGCTCCGCACTTGGTTGGAAGCGTGTGCCGTATATCTGGTTCGGCACGCTGGCGCAGTTCGGCGGGCTGGCGATCATGCCGTTTGCGCTCATCGTGCTGTCGGGGGACAGCACGGGCCCGGCGATCATCGGCCAGCTCGGGGCGGCGCTCGCCTTCCTGCTGGTCGGTGCCGGGCTACACACAGTGCAGACGGTCGGTCTGGCTCTGGCCACTGACCTGTCACCGAAGCGGGTGCACGGCAAAGTGGTTGTGCTGATGTGCGTGATGCTGCTGCTCGGCATGATGGTGTGTGCGGCGATTTTCGGCGTGATCCTGCGCCATTTCACCGAACTGAAGCTGATCCAGCTGGTGCAGGGCACGGCGGTGGTGACACTCGTGCTCAACACGATTGCGATCTGGAAACAGGAGCCGCGTGACCGGTCGCGCACCACGGGCGTGCAGAAGCGCACCAATTTCTGGGATTCCTGGCACGCCTTTGCCGCAGGTGGGCAGGCGATCCGTCGCTTGGTGGTGGTTGGCCTCGGCACCGCCGCGTTCTCGATGGAAGACATTCTGCTGGAGCCCTATGGCGGTCAGATTTTGCATCTCTCGGTGGGAGCCACCACGTCGTTGACCGCACTTCTCGCCGTTGGTGGGTTGCTCGGCTTCGGGCTGGCAGCCTGGGGGCTGAAGCGCGGATTTCAGCCTTATCTGCTCTCGGCCATCGGGTTGCTTGCCGGAATTGTGGCGTTCAGCGCGGTGATCTTCGCGCAGCCTTTCGCCTCGGCCGAATTGTTCGGGATCGGCACACTGCTGATCGGACTCGGCGCTGCGATGTTCTCCGTCGGCACGCTGGTGGCGACGATGGGGCAGGCGCGCGAGGGCCAGGTAGGGCTGGCGCTCGGAGCCTGGGGTGCGGCGGAGGCGTCGTCGGCCGGTCTTGCCATCGCCAGCGGTGGCATCCTGCGTGATGTGATCGGCTACTTTGCCGAAAGCGGCAATCTGGGTGACGTGCTGAACAGCCCGGCCACCGGCTATGCCTGCGTCTACAATCTCGAACTTCTGATGCTGTTCGCCACCATCGCAGCCCTCGGGCCGCTGGTGCGCCGCCGCCTGCCTTCCACGACTGCCTCCGCCCCTCCGCCCCTCTCTCTGGTGAGGACCTGACCATGCATCCCGGTTTCATCACGTCCTATTTTGACGTCGCCCAAGTCACGCTCTGGCTGTTCTGGCTCTTCTTCGCCGGTCTGATCATCCATATCCGCCGCGAGGATCATCGCGAGGGCTATCCTCTGGTCTCCGACGTGCCGGGCCGCGTCCCGCTGGAAGAGACGGGGCTGCTGGTACCGGCGGCGAAGACCTTCACGCTCAATGACGGCACCACCGAGATCGCCCCGCGCAACGAGGCTCCGGAGGCCGATCCCTTGGCAATTCCCTCGGGCAGCTTTCCGGGTGCGCCGCTGGTGCCGACCGGCAATCCGCTGGTCGATGGCGTGGGCCCCGCCGCCTATGCGATGCGCCGCGAGATCGTCGATGTGGTGTGGGAGACCGGTGCGCCGCGCATCGTGCCGCGTCGCGTCGATCCGGATTTCTTCGTCGCCTCAGAGGACCCCGATCCGGTCGGCATGAAGGTGCAAGCCTGTGACGGCGTGATTGTCGGCACCGTGGTCGATATCTGGAATGACCGTTCCGAGACCGTGCTGCGCTATCTGGAGATCGAACTCGCTGCCAATGGCCGCCATGTTCTGGCCCCTGCGGCACTGATCACTATCGGCTGGGGCGGCAATGTGGTGCGGGTGAAGTCGATCAACTCCGCCCAGTTCCTTGATATCCCGGCCCTGTCCAATCCGGATCAGATCAACCGCCGCGAGGAAGATCGCATCTGCGCCTATTTCGCAGGCGGCCATCTTTACGCGACGCCTGAGCGTTCGGAGCCGATCCTGTGACCCATCCTGACCAGCATCATTATGATGCAGACGAGCCGGTGCGTGGGCTGCCGGCGCGTCTTCCGCATGGAGAGGAGATTCTGTGGCAGGGGGCACCGCAATGGTGGTCGCTGGCGCGGACATGCTTCCGCATCCAGTGGGTGGCACTGTATTTTGTTTGCATGCTGGCCTGGGATTTCTACTCGGCCTGGAGCCAGGGCTGGACGTTGCATGACACCGCAATCTCGCTCGGCCGGTTCAGCGTGCTGATCGTGTTCGTGCTGGCAATGGTCGCCTTCCTGTCTTGGGCAATCGCGAGCACCACCGTCTACACGCTGACCAATCGCCGTCTGGTGATCCGGGCCGGTGTGGCTTTGCCGAAATCGGTCAACATTCCCTATCGCCGCATCGACAGTGCCGCGCTGAAGCTCAATCCGAATGGCACCGGGAATGTCGAGCTGATCCCGAACCCACAGGACCGGATCGCCTATTTCCTGATCTGGCCGCATCTGCGCGGCCTGCATTTCAACCGCGCACACCCGACTTTGCGCGCGGTCGCCGATGCCGAGAATGTTGCCCGGATCCTGGGGGCCGCCTTGGCTGCCGACGCGCAGCGAGCTGCGGGCCTGCGTCCTCTCACCGAGAAATCGTCACCGCGCGCTGCTCGTCCGTCCCAAGCCGGAGGGCTGCCCGCGTCCGCCTAAGCTGTCCCGTCAACCAGAGTCTATGGAGGGGAGTCCATGACCCAAGAACCAAGAAAGCGAGCCTTGAGACCAATATTCGCCCTTGTCGCGCTAAGCCTTCTCACCGTCTCGGCGTTCGCCGCGGCCGATGAGCGGGGGCAGATCGTGGCGAGCCGCGATCTGCGGTTCACCGACCGGCCCGATGGTGCTGTCGAGGTGACCAATGCCGCGACCGGTGAGACGATCACCGTGCTGGCGCCGGAAAGCCACGCCTTCATCCGCGCGCTGATGCGCGGTCTGGTGCGGCAGCGTGTGCGTGAGAGCAAAGGGCCGGAGATTCCGTTCCGTCTGACCGCATGGTCGGATGGCGAGTTGATCCTCGATGATCCCGCGACCCATCGCAGCGTGGAACTCGCAGCCTTCGGCCATTCCAACGAGGCCGATTTCGTCGAGTTGCTGCCACTCAAGCTGCGAGATATCGGAGGTCCACAATGATCGTTGCCGGTTTCATTGGCGGCTCGACCGTCCGCGCTTTGGTCGATATCGACATCGAGAAGACGCAGGAGAGCTTCCACTACTACGCGGTGCCAGCCGATTTCGAGGCGCGCGAGGGGGATGAGGTTCTGCTGCACGGCGTGCCGACCGACATCGCGTTCGGCACGCAGATGGTGATGCAATGCGAGGCCACGCTGAAACGCGCCAACGCGTTTGAGCGGTTCTGGACCCGCTTCACCTCGATCTTCGAGATCACCGAGCTTTACGAAGTGGGCTTCCAGCCAAAAGACGACATCGAAAACGGGTTCATCCCGAGGGGAACACGATGAGCGCCACCATTGCCGCTGGCCCGGCCAGCATTCCGGTCGCAAACCGCCAGGTGAACGATTCCACCAAGCTGGCACAGCAGGACACGCTGCTGACGCCGCGCTTCTACACCACTGATTTCGCCGCGATGGACAAGCTCGATGTCGAGTCCATCCGCCAGGATTGGGACGAATTGCTCGCCGAGATGCGGGCTGATCCGAATCGCAAGCACTTTATCCGTGATGCGCGTTTCGACGTGGATCACACCCAGATGGTGCCGAAGCTGCGTCAGGATTTCATCGACTTCCTGGTCAGCTCCGTCACCGCCGAATTCTCCGGCTGCGTGCTGTATGCCGAGATCAAGAAGCGCATCACCAATCCGGATGTGAAGGAGCTGTTTGCCTTCATGACGCGTGACGAGGCGCGGCATGCAGGTTTCATTAACGACACGCTGAAGGATTTCGGCGTGGGCGTGGATCTGGGCTTTCTGACGAAAGCGAAGAAATACACCTATTTCCAACCGAAATTCATCTTCTACGCGACCTATCTGTCCGAGAAGATCGGCTATGCGCGCTACATCACGATTTTCCGGCATCTGCAGAAGAACCCGGAATTCATGATCCATCCGATCTTCAATTGGTTCGAAGAATGGTGCAACGACGAGTTCCGCCACGGCGAGGCCTTCGCGCTGCTGATGCGGGCCAATCCGAAATATCTCAGCGGATTGAACAAGCTCTGGGTGCGCTTCTTCGTGCTGGCGGTGTTCGCCACGATGTATGTGCGCGACCACGCACGTCATGAATTCCATGCCTATCTGGGCATTGATCCGGATGACTATGACTTCAAGGTGTTCCGTTTGACCTCCGAGATCAGCAAGCAGGTCTTCCCGCTGACGCTGGATCTCGACAACCCGGCATTCCATGCCGGTCTGAAGCGGCTGCTGAAGGCATCGGAGGGGATTTCAGCGGCGAAGAAGCAAGGCGGGCCGGTGGGCTTTGCCAAGCGTTTGTATCATTCGGGCTCGGCGGCGCTGTCGTTTGCGCGTCTGTATCTGCTGCCGACCCATCGCAACGAGCTGCCGGCGCGCATTCGCCTGCAGCCGACCTGGTAACCCGGCATGGCGGCGTTTCTCATCCCGGCTCTGTGTGCGGTGTTTGTCTGGTGGTTCAGCACTGGTTTGATCGTGGTGCTCGATCATCTGCCGACATCGACATTCCGCTGGAGCATGTTTGCCGCCACGCTGGTCGCTGGCTACGCCTTCCATGTGATTTTGGCTTCTGGAGACGACGTGAGCGCCCAAGGTGCTTATGCCGGATTCATGGCCGCGATCGCGATATGGGGCTGGATGGAGATGAGCTTCCTGATGGGACTCATCACCGGGCCCAGCCGCAACCCCTGCGCTCCAGACTGCCGAGGCTGGCGGCGGTTTAAGCATGGGGTTGCGGTTGTGGCTTATCATGAGATCGCCATCGCCGTCGGCGGTGCTGCGATTTGTCTGAGCAGTCTGGGTGCGACCAACCGGACGGCTTTGTGGACGTATACGCTGCTATGGGGAATGCGGGTGAGTGCGAAGCTCAACCTGTTCGCCGGGGTGCGCAACGTCTCCGAGCGGTTTCTGCCGCCGCATCTGGCCTATCTTGGCGGGTTCTTCCGCCAGCGGCCGATGAACGGGCTGATGCCGCTCTCGATCACGCTGGGCACCATCGTCTCGATGCTCTGCGTCCAGCGTGCAGGAAATGCCGAAACGCCGTTCGATGTGATCTCCGCCAGCCTGCTTGCCACCATGGCGATCCTGGGGACTGTCGAACATTGGTTCCTGATCATCCCGCTGCCGTTTGAGGCGTTGTGGAACTGGTATCTGCGCGCCCGCTTCGATCCACCGAGTGCCGTGCCCGTCCCGAAACTCCCCACCGGCGTCGCGCCGGACCCGACAAGCCCCTAGACCAATCGCCCACGAGGATTTCCGTGATGAACTACGATCTCTTCTTTACCAAGCATCTCGACGGTCTGAAGCGCGAAGGCAATTACCGCGTCTTCGCCAATCTCGAACGCAAGGCGGGCGCGTTTCCCAAGGCGAAACGACACGGCCACCGCGGCGCGTCGGAGGTCGTGGTGTGGTGCTCCAACGACTATCTCGGCATGGGTCAGCACCCGGCTGTCATCGCCGCAATGCATGCAGCCCTTGATGGCTGCGGCGCGGGTGCCGGTGGTACGCGCAACATCGCGGGCACCAACCGGCATCATGTCGAGTTGGAGGCCGAACTGGCCGATCTGCACGGCAAGGAATCGGCCCTGTTGTTCACATCAGGCTACGTCTCGAACTGGGCGGCGATCTCCACGCTGGCCTCGATGCTGCCAAATTGCGTGATCCTGTCCGACGCGCTGAACCATGCCTCGATGATCGAGGGCATGCGGCACAGCCGGGCGCAGACCGTGGTGTGGAAACACAATGACCTGGAAGATCTGGAGCGCAAGCTGCGCGCGGTCGAGCCAGGTCGGGCGAAGCTGATCGCGTTCGAGAGTGTCTATTCGATGGATGGCGACATCGCACCGATCGGGGCGATCTGCGATCTGGCCGAGAAATATGGCGCACTGACCTATCTCGACGAGGTCCATGCGGTTGGCATGTATGGCAAGCGCGGTGGTGGTGTGTCCGAGCGTGATGGCGTCGCACACCGCGTTGACGTGATCGAAGGCACGCTGGGCAAGGCGTTCGGCGTGGTCGGCGGCTATATCACCGGCTCGGCGGCATTGTGCGATTTCGTGCGCAGCTATGCGTCGGGTTTCATCTTTACCACCGCCTTGCCGCCGCTGGTGGCTGCCGGTGCGGTGGCGAGCATTCGCCATCTCAAGACCAGTTCGGTCGAGCGGGAATTGCAACAACGTCAAGCGTCCAAGCTGCGGCAGATGCTTGATGCTGCGGGGGTTCCGCATCTGGACAATCCCAGCCATATCGTGCCGGTGATCGTGGGCGACCCCGTGCAGTGCAAGCAATTGTCGGACATTCTGCTGGACGAGTATGGGATTTACGTGCAGCCGATCAACTATCCGACCGTGCCGAAAGGCACCGAGCGGCTGCGTCTGACCCCGGGGCCGTTGCACACCGATTCGGACCTTGAAGATTTGGTGCACGCACTCTCGACAATCTGGTCTGCACTGCATCTGAAGCGGGCGGCCTGACACAACTCTAGGCGCGTCAAGGCAGTTTGTCCGTTGCAAGGCGGGTTGACGGAGTGGACTGGGTATCTTTCGTGTCTCGAAGGGTTTACACTCTTCGTGTCAGCGTTTTTATCAAGCCTTCATTTCCCGAATTGGGGCAAACATGTCCGGAGTTGCTGCGACGCAGCCTGACGTCACCCTGCTACTCGACCTCGACGGCGTCATCCGTCGGGCGACGGTTGCTGACGGCTTGCCCGCCGAGGTGGCGGAGAGCTGGGTGGGACGCCCATGGACAGAGACCGTCGCGGAGGATGCCAGCGAGAAGATCAACGTCATGTTGCATGACGCTCGGACGATGGGTGTCTGCGCCTACCGGATGATCTACCAGCGCTTCCCAAATGGGCTGGAACTGCCGGTCGAATATTCCGCAATCAAGCTTGGCGACAATTCCGGCCTGATCGCCATCGGCAAGAACCAGCAGACCGTCGCCGACCTGCAGAACCGTCTGATCGCCGCCCAACAGGCGCGCGAGCAGGATTACTGGAAGCTGCGCGAGGTCGAGACTCGCTATCGCATGCTGTTCGAGACCTCCGGCGAGGTCGTGCTCGTGGTGCGTGCCGACAATCTGCGGATCGTTGAGGCCAATCTGGCGGCTCTGCGTGCGCTCAGCCTCGCCCCTGGGCAGGACTTGCTGCCGGAATTGCAGCCTTCCGAGCAGGACGTGTTCCGTGCCGTGCTCTCCCGTGTCCGCCAACAGGGCCGGGCACCGGGCATTGTGCTGCATCTCGGCGTTGATCGCGCGGCCTGGACGATGCGTGCGGCGCAGATGACAACAGAATCGCAGGATGTCTTCCTGCTGCAACTTTCGCCGATGGCGCCCACTCTCATCCCTCAAGGCACCTCGCTGCCACGCGGCCGAGCCGATCGGGTGGCGCTGCCTGTCGATGAGTTGATGGAGCGCGTGCCGGACTCCTTCGTGGTGATCGATCAGGCAGGGACTATTTTGCGCGCCAATGCTGCGTTCCTCGATCTCGTGCAGATCGGCAACGAGGGCAGCGTGCTGGGCGAAAAGATCAGCCGTTGGCTGTCGCGCCCCGGCGCGGACATGGCGGTGCTGTTGGCGACGATCCGCCGCCATCGCTATGTGCGGCTGTTCTCGACCACATTGAGCGGCGAATTGTCGTCTGATGTGGCGGTGGAGATTTCGGCGGCAGCGAGTTCTGACAACCAGCCGCGTTATATTGGCTTGTTGATACGTGATATTTCTCGTCGCATCGCGCAGGCAAATCCTGCGCCGCAGGCGACAGAGGCAATTTTAACCGGCGGCAACAACTTGCTTGCAGCTTTGGGCGCAATGGCGGATCATCTTGGCCAAACGTCCCTTCCTTCGCTCATCAAACAAACGGTGAGCGTGGTTGAGAAGCACTTTATCGAGGCGGCATTGGAACAATCTGACGGCAATAGGACGGCGACGGCTGAACTGCTCGGATTGAGCAGGCAGAGCCTCTATCTCAAGCTCAATCGCTACGGTTTGGAAGGCGGCGGTCAAGCGTCGTCGGATGATGAACCGTGATACGCGTCAGCAGCCAAGCCGTGAGATAGTCCTCCATTCGGAGGCGCTGACGCCCTCGTTTGGCGCGGCCACGCTGACGAATTGTGAGCGGGAACAAATCCATCTCGCTGGCTCCATTCAGCCGCATGGCGCGCTGATGATGCTGCGTGAGCCGGAATTGACCATCCAGCAGGCGAGCGAAAATCTGCTCGAATTTCTGTCTTTGCAGTCGGACCAAGTGATTGGCCGCGGGCTCGGCGAATTGGCGCCGGAACTTGATGAAGCCGTGCGCAGCCTCTTGGAAGAACGCTTGGAGGACATGCCGTTCGCCGTGCGGGCCTTTCTTGAGTCTGTGGGTCCGCTTGATGTGCTTGTCCATCGCCCGCCCTCCGGTGGTTTGCTTGTCGAGCTGGAGCGCTCGGGCCCGCCTGTGTCGCTGGCGGGCTCCGTTGACGCCGGTTTGCGCAGCATTGTCGGCGCCACCACGCTGCAAGGGCTGTGCGACGAGGCTGCTTGGGTGTTTCGTGAGTTGTCCGGCTATGACCGCGTGATGGTCTATCGCTTCGACGGCGACGGCAACGGCGAGGTGATTGCCGAGCAGCGCCGGGCCGATCTGGAGGCGCTGCTCGGGAACCGTTATCCGGCGTCCGACATTCCGCAGATTGCCCGCAAGCTCTATGTGCGCAACCGCGTTCGTGTTCTGGTTGATGTCAACTACGTTCCCGCTGCGATTCGACCGCGTCGTTTGCCGAACGATGACCGTGACATTGACATGTCAATGTCAGTGCTGCGCAGCCCGTCGCCCATCCATGTGCAATATCTGAAGAACATGGGGGTCAGTGCGACGCTGGTGGTGTCGCTGATGGTCGATGGCAGGCTATGGGGCCTGATTTCCTGCCACCATTATGCGCCGCGCGAGGTGCATTTCGAGGCGCGCACCGTTTGCGAATTGCTCGCCGAGGCGGTGGCGACCAGGATCGCAGCCCTTGAGAGCTTCGTGCAGAGCCAGGTTGAGCTTTCGGTGCGCAGGCTGGAGCGGCGGGTTATTGATTCGATTGCGCGTGAGGGCGATTGGCGGGTGGCACTGTTCGACGGCTCGCGGGCGATATTGACGCCGGTCGGTGCGGTCGGTGCGGCGCTGCTTTATGAAGATCAATGCCTGTCGGTTGGTGATGTGCCGAGCACGCAGAAGCTGCGTGAGATCGGCCAATGGCTGGACGATCAGGCGCTGCTCGGTGTGCCGCGCAGCCCGGTGTTCGCCACCTCGGCACTGTCCACCGATGCTCCGCGTTTTGCCTCGATCATCGATGTGGCCAGCGGCATGGTGGCGGCGACCATCTCGACCGCACCCGGCGAATATCTGCTCTGGTTCCGCCCTGAGCAGGTGCGCACGGTGGTCTGGGGCGGCGATCCGACCAAGCCGATGGAGGTCGGCAATGATCCGATGACCTTGTCGCCACGCCGCTCCTTCGCGCAATGGCACCAGCGCGTCGAAGGCACTTCGGCAGCGTGGTCGGCGGTGGAGCTCACTGCGGCACGGCTGATCGGGGAGACTGTCTCCGATGTCATCTTGCAAGTCCGCGCCGTGCGCATGCTGGTGGCCGAGGAACAGCTGCGCCATGTCACCCGTGGGGTGGCGGAATCTGACGAGCCGGTGCTGATCGCCGATGAGACCGGGCGGCTGATGCTGGTCAACCCGGCCTTTCGGCGGCTGCTGCCGCAGGGAGTCGAGCCGCCATATCATTTCGATCACCTGCCAGAACTGTTCCATGAGCCACGCGACGTGCGGCGGCGGCTCGGTGATTTGCGCCTTGCCCAGCGGGCTTGGCGGGGCGAAGTGCTGTTGCGGGTGGGCGATGATGGCGATCAGCCCTTGCTGGTGCGCGCTGATCCGGTGCTGTCGGCACCGGATCGCGTGCTGGGCTATGTGATCCTGTTCACCGATCTGACCGACCGCAAAATGGCCGAGAACGCCAGACGCGCCTTTCAGGCGGGTATTGCCGAGGGTCAGCGGGTGGCTTCCGCCCGGCTCGAAACCCAAGCCGGGATGGCGGCGCGCAATCTGCTGGCCTCGCTGTTGGAGAATGCACAACTCGCCGCGATGGAGATCACGGACGGTGTGGATGCGCTCGGCATCGCGCACCGGCTAGAGAGTGTCCGCGCCTCGGTGCAGCGCGCTGCCGAGATGATGGAGCGGCTGATCCGTCACGCCGACAGGCTGGATTGACCGAAGCCGCGACCCACAGCTTCGCCGCGCGCCTGTCCGAGGCCACGCACCATCTCCATGTCGAGGCGGAGCGCAGTGGCGTGATGGCCGAGTTGATGCGCGGGCGCGCCACGGCTGGGACCTACGCGCTGCTGTTGCGCAACTTGTTGCCGGCCTATCAGGCGCTGGAGGCCGGGCTGGAGCGGCTGCGGGAGACGACGATGATCCGGCCGTTTGCCCGCTCGGAAGTCTATCGCTCGGCGGCGATCAAATCCGATCTGGTGCAACTGGCCGGGGCTGATTGGTCCGCGGGTTTGCGGGAGTTGCCGGAGGCGGTGCGCTATGCCGATGTTGTGCGGCTTGCGGCGGACGGTTCGGGTGAGCGCCTGATTGCGCATGCCTATACGCGCACCTTGGGCGATCTCTCTGGCGGGCAGATCGTCGCCCGGCTGCTGGAGCGGGCGCTTGGGGAGACGGCCAACCATCTGGAATTTCATCATTTTCCACTGATTGACGACATCACGTCATTCAAGGCGGGATACCGGGCGTCACTCAATGCCGCCGGTGCCGCCTTGACCGAACCAGCTTCGGTGTTGCGCGAGGCGCAATTGGCGTTTCAGCTCAACATCGCCGTCTCCCGGGCGGTGGCCAACGAGTCCACCGCCCTTCTTGCTGCCAACGACTAGACTGACCGGAGTTTGCATGGCCCTGGCTTTCCCATTTTCTGCCATCGCTGGTCAGGAAGAAATGAAACAGGCGATCTTGATCGCCGCCATTGATCCGGGTGTGGGCGGTGTGCTCGCCTTTGGTGATCGCGGCACCGGCAAATCCACCACCGTGCGCGCGCTCGCCGCCCTGCTGCCGCAGATGCAGGCGGTCGCGGGATGCCGCTACCGCTGTGATCCGGCGCAGGCCAGCCGCCTGTGCAGCGATTGCCGCGAACGTCGCACGCACGGGCCACTGCCGGTCGAGACGGTCTCAGTGCCGGTGGTTGATCTGCCGCTTGGAGCCTCGGAGGACCGGGTGGTTGGCGCGCTTGATCTGGAGCGGGCGTTGGCGAAGGGCGAGAAGGCGTTCGAGCCCGGCCTACTGGCGCGTGCCAATCGCGGTTTTCTCTATGTCGATGAGGTGAACCTGCTGGAGGACCATCTCGTCGATCTGCTGATCGACGTGGCGGCGTCCGGCGAGAATGTGGTGGAGCGTGACGGGCTGTCGGTGCGCCATCCCGCGCGTTTCGTGTTGGTCGGCTCGGGCAATCCGGAAGAGGGTGAGTTGCGGCCGCAATTGCTTGATCGGTTCGGCATGTCGGTTGAGGTCAAGACGCCCACCGATCTCGCCACCCGCATCCTGGTGGTGCGGCGGCGAGATGCATTCGACCGCGATCCGGAGGCGTTCATTGCCGCGTGGGCGGCAGAAGATGCGACGTTGCGGGCGAAGATTGTCGCGGCCCATGCGCATCTGCCGACAGTGGACGTGCCGGATTCGGTGTTGGAATCGGCGTCGCGCCTGTGCATCGCGCTCGGCACTGATGGTCTGCGCGCCGAACTCACGCTGATGCGCACCGCCCGCGCGCTGGCGGCGTTGCATGGGCGGGATGAGGTGACTGAGGCCGAGTTGCGCGAGGTGGCACCCTCCGCGTTGCGGCATCGCCTGCGCCGCAATCCGCTGGATGATTCCGGCTCGACCGTCCGTGTTGAGCGCGCTTTGGCGGAATTGTTCGGCGCATGAGCGAGGCGCCGTCACCGGCGCAGATGGTCGCCGCGTTGCTGGCGGTCGACCCCCAGGGGCTTGGCGGGGTGGTGCTGCGCGGCATGCCTGGGCCGGGGCGTGACGGGTTTCTGGCGGCTCTGCGGGACGCGCTGCCGGAGGAGACGCCGTGGCGACGTCTGCCGCTGTCGATCTCGGATTCCCGATTGCTCGGCGGGATGGATCTTTCGGCCACGTTGCGGGCGGGGCGGCCGATATCCGAGCGTGGGCTGCTGGCGGAGGCGGATGGTGGGATCGTCATCGCCGCCATGGCTGAGCGCCTGACCCCGCTCACCACCGCCCAGCTTTGCGCCGCCCTTGATCGTGGCATGGTCGTCGCCGCGCGTGAGGGGATTGGCGTGGAGCACGCGGCCAATATTGCGGTGGTGGCGCTCGATGAAGGCATCGAGGAGGGCGAGATCGCCCCTTCTGCGTTGCGGGATCGGCTGGCATTCCTGGTGGAGACCGACCGTCTGGCGACGCCGTCTGCCGCGACGCGTGATGAGGTTCTGATGGCGCGGTTGCGGCTTGCGCATGTGGAAATCTCTGATGACGCCATTGCCGCGCTGGCAGCAACCTCGCTGGTCCTTGGCATCGACTCACTGCGGGCACCGCTGTTGGCGGTGCGGGCGGCACGGGCGCAGGCGGCGTTGGCGGGGCGTGATGTGGTGAGCGAGGAAGATATCAGCCTCGCCGGCGCCTTGGTGCTCGCCCCGCGTGCGACGCGGATTCCGCAATCGGAGCATGAAGAGGCTGAGCCACCGCCGCCCGAGCCTGAGACTCCGCCGGAGAATTCTGACAAGCAACCGGACCCCGCGCAGGGCCAGATGGAAGATCGCGTGCTGGAGGCCATCAAGGCCGCGATTCCCGCTGGATTGTTGGCGATGCTGCAAGCCGCAGCGCTGCGCAATCAGCGGGCGAAAACCGGCGGCAAGGCCGGGGCGTGGCAGAAATCCGGCAAGCGTGGACGTCCCGGCAGCACGCGGCGGGGCGAGCCGGGTCCAAAAGCGCGGCTCAATCTGATCGAGACCCTGCGCACGGCCGCACCGTGGCAACCGCTGCGTCGCGCCGAGAGCGCGAGTCTGGCGGCAGTGCTGGTGCGGCCGGAAGATTTCATGGTCACCCGTTTCCGCCAGCGTCAGGAACGCACGACGATCTTCGTGGTGGACGCCTCCGGCTCACTCGCCGCCAACCGGTTGGCCGAGGCGAAGGGGGCGGTCGAATTGCTGCTCGCCGAGTGTTACGTGCGCCGCGATCAGGTGGCGATGATCGCGTTTCGCGGCAAAGGTGCGGAGATTTTGCTGCCGCCGACCCGCTCGCTGGTGCGTGCCAAGCGGGCCTTGCGGCAATTGCCGGGTGGTGGCGGGACACCGCTGGCGGCGGGGATTGCTTCGTCGGCGGCGTTGGCCGAGCAGATTGCCCGCAAGGGGGGGGCGCCTGCCATCGTGCTGCTCACCGATGGCAGTGCGAACATTGCCCGCGACACCTCCCCTGGACGCATCCAGGCCGGGCTGGACGCAATGGAGGAGGCGCGGGGGTTGCGTGGGGCCGGGCGCTGCAGCCTGGTGGTCGACACCTCACAGCGCCCGGCAGTTGCGGCGCAAAATTTGGCTGACGCGATGGGTGCGGTTTATCTGCCGATGCCGTATGCAGATGCCACCGGCCTCTCCCGTGCCGTGCAATCCGTATTGCCCAAAGATTAGGCATCACTATGTCTCGCAGGCTTGACTGGACCACCGACGGCGCTGATTGGCCCAATCGCGCAGCAAGTCGCTTCGTCACCGCGTCGGGATTCGCTTGGCATGTGCAAATCATGGGAAGCGGCCCGGTGCTGCTGCTTTTGCATGGCACCGGTGCCTCGACGCATTCCTGGCGCGATCTGATGCCGCTGTTGGCGGCGCACTTCACCGTGGTCGCACCCGATCTGCCTAGCCACGGTTTCACCGACCTGCCCGAACGCCGCCAGATGTCGCTGCCCGGCATGGCACATGCCGTCTGTTCCCTGCTGGTCGCGCTGGACATCGTGCCTGAGATCGTGGTCGGACACTCCGCCGGAGCCGCGATTGCAACCCGCATGGTGCTCGACGGCGTGCTGACGCCGAAGCTGCTGGTCTGCCTGAACGGCGCGCTGCTGCCACTTGCGTCGATGCCGTCGGAATTGTTCTCGCCGCTCGCCCGCGTGATGGCGGCACTGCCCTTCATGCCGCGAATCGCCGCGTGGCAGGCCGGATCGCAGGGCTCGGTGGAGCGCCTGCTGGAAGGCACTGGATCGACGGTCGACGCTCGCGGCGTGGCGCTCTATCGCCGTCTGGTGTCCAATCCCGGCCATGTCGCGGGGGCGTTGGAGATGATGGCGTGCTGGAATCTGCGCGATTTGCCGCGAGAATTGCCGAAACTGGCGGTGCCGTTGTTGCTTATCGTCGGCGCCAATGACCGCACCATCCCTAGCGATGACGCTCTGCGCATCCAGCGCATGTTGCCCTCGGCGCGCGTTGTGACGCTCTCAGGTCTCGGCCATCTCGCGCATGAGGAGGCTCCGGTGGAGCATGCGAGGCTGATCATCGAGGCCACCGCATGACCGCATGGTTCACCGACGGCACCGTCTTTGCCGTCATCCTGGCGCTGACATTGGCGGAGGCGGCGGGCTTGATCCTTTGGCATCAGCGCACCGGGCGGGGTCTTGGCGTGCTGGACGTGATTTTTCAGCTTGCCGCGGGGGCGTGTCTGCTGTTGGCGGCTTGGCTCGCATTGCGCGGCGCAAATGCCGGCTTCGTCGGATTATCGCTGGCCGCCGCTGGGGTGGCGCATCTGTTGGATTTGCGGCGAAGACTGAAGCGGTAAGGGTCGCCAAACCGTCACCCTGAGCGAAGCGTCAGGGGCCAGAGATCGAAGTTCCGACTTTATGACTTCGGGATCGCGACGCCGCTGCGCGGCTCACGATGACTGGTGAATGTCATATTCACATGACAGTATTTTGCCTCTGGCGTTGAGTGTCATGGGATGTTTACACTCATCGCATGAATACGATGCCGACAAGGCCGATCCGCATGCCGCGCGATACCGATGGCGATCCTCGCCCACATGCTGTTGTCGTCGGCTCGGGCTTCGGCGGGCTGGCGGCGGCAGTGCGGCTTGGCGCGCGCGGTTATCGGGTGACGGTGCTAGAACGCTGCGATCAACCCGGTGGACGGGCACGCGTGTTCCGTCAAGACGGGTTTACGTTCGACGCGGGCCCGACGATCATCACCTATCCGGCGTTGTTCGAGGAACTCTGGCAGCTCTGCGGGCGCAGATTCTCCGACGACATCGATCTGCGCCGCATCGACCCGTTCTACCGCATCCGTTTCAACGATGGCCGCGTGTTCGAGTATTCCGGCGATCCGGAGCGGATGAAGGCGGAGATCGCCAAATTCGAGCCGCGCGATGTCGAGGCCTATGATCGTTTCCTCGCCGCCAGCCGCGCGGCGTGCCGGATCGGTTTTGAGGAACATGGCCATGTCAGCTTCGCGCGCTGGCAGACAATGGCGCGGATGGTGCCCGAGATGGTGGCGCAGCAGGCCTATCGCAGCGTCGCCTCGGTGGTCGGCTCGTATTTCCGCGATCCGCAACTGCGCACGGTGTTCAGCTTCCATCCGCTGCTGATCGGCGGCAATCCGTATACGGTCTCGGCGATCTACACGCTGGTGAATTATCTTGAACGCGAGTGGGGCGTGCATTTCGCGATGGGCGGGACCGGCGCGCTGGTCAAAGGGCTCGTCTCGTTGATCGAGGGGCAGGGCAACGCCGTCCGCCTCAGCGCCGATGTCGCCGAGATCACCACCGAGGACCGCCGCGCCACTGGGGTGGTGCTGCAATCGGGTGAGACGATTGAGGCCGATATCGTGGTCTCCAACGCCGATTCCTGCTGGACCTACAAGCATCTGCTGCCGAGCCTGAAACGCCGCCGTTGGACGGATGCGAAAATCAGACGCGCCCGGCAATCGATGAGCCTGGTTGTTTGGTATTTCGGCACCAACCGCCGCTACGATGATGTCGCCCACCACATGATGTTGCTCGGTGATCGCTACAAATCGTTGCTCACGGACATCTTCCACAAGCTGCATTTGGCCGATGATTTCAGCCTCTATCTGCATCGCCCGACCGCGACCGACCCATCGCTGGCGCCTCCGGGGTGCGACACGTTCTATGCGCTCTCGCCGGTGCCGCATCTCGGATCGGGGACGGATTGGGAGCAGGAGGCCGAGCCATATCGGCAGAAGATCGAGGCCTATCTCTCGGCGACTGTGCTGCCGGGGTTGAAAGATGCGGTGGTGACATCGCGCATGCTGACACCGCTCGATTTCGAGACCCAATTGCTCGCCCATAAGGGCGCTGCCTTCGGGCTGGAGCCGCTGATCACCCAGACCGGCTATTTCCGTCCCCATAACAAGAGCGAAGAGCTCGACAATCTGTTCCTGGTCGGCGCAGGCACCCATCCCGGCGCGGGCGTGCCGGGGGTGATCTCGTCAGCCAGGGTCCTAGATGAGGTGGTGCCACATGCCAATTCCTTTGTCTGAGAATCACGCCAGCGAGGCGGATCTGTTGGCGTGCCGTGCGCTCTTGAAGGGCGGATCGCGCAGCTTCCATGCGGCATCCAAGCTGCTGCCAGCCTCGCTCTACGAACCGGCCGGTGCGCTGTATGCGTTCTGCCGCTTGGCGGATGACGAGATCGATCTCGCGGCACCGGGCACCCAGCGAAGCGCTTTGGGGCGGCTGACCGAACGGCTTGACCGCGCCTATGCGGGCAGGCCGCTGGCGCATCCGGTTGATCGGGCTTTTGCCGATGTTGTGCACCGCCACGGTGTGCCGCGCGCGCTGCCGGAAGCGTTGCTGGAAGGCTTTGCCTGGGATTCGGAGGGCCGTCGCTATGAGACGCTCTCGGATGTCGCCGCCTATGGTGCCCGCGTGGCAGGGACGGTGGGGGCGATGATGTCGGTGCTGATGGATCGCCGCGATCCATGCACCATCGCACGCGCCTGCGATCTTGGGGTGGCGATGCAATTGTCCAATATCGCGCGCGACGTGGGCGAGGATGCCCGCGCAGGGCGGCTTTATCTGCCGTTGGAATGGATGCGTGAGGCGAAGATCGACCCAGATCGGTTCCTCGCTGACCCTCACTTCAGCCCAGAGCTTGGCACGGTGGTGACGCGTCTTCTCGGTGTCGCGCACCGGCTCTATGCCCGCGCTGATGCCGGGATCGCCGCGCTGCCGCTGGCTTGTCGTCCGGGGATTTTCACCGCGCGCAAGCTCTACGCCGATATCGGCCACGAGGTTTTGCGCCGTGGCGGCAATTCGGTGGACAGCCGTGCCGTGGTCTCTGGCAAGCGCAAGCTCGGCTTATTGGCGCAGAGCGTGGTGCTGGCGATGATTCCGCGAGCCGCCAACAACGCGGCACCGCTGGAGGAGACGCGGTTTCTCGTCGAGGCGGTGCAGAACGCAGCACCGCCGCCGGCCAAGATCGGTCGGATCGGCTTTACCATCGAGATGCTTGCGCGGCTGGATGCACGTGATCATCAGATGGGTCTCAAGGCCGCCGCGCGGGGATGAGTTTCAGTTCGTTGTTCTCATCCGAGCTGATCTTGGTTGTGATCGTGCTCGGAATTGCCGTCTACAATCTCTACTCCACGCGAAAAGAGATCCGAAAAGACCGCGAGAAGGCACTCTCCAAGCATCAAGAGGCGGGACTCAAATAGCCTCAATCCACCGGCGCCTCTGCCAGCCACGGCGTGGTCCATATGCACGGGTTGGAGAGCATCTGGGCCAAATGCTCGGAGATGGCGTTGAGCAGCATCTCGCCCTTCTGCGGCGTCGCTGCTTCCGGATTGCCAATCACCCCCGAGCGCGAGCGACTGCCGATGGCGCGCCAGTGATAGAGGCCTTGCGGCGGCGGATCGTCGGAATCTTCGGCGTTGCGGGCGGCGAGATAGATGCGGTCGGTGGCGACTTTCTCGGGGCGGACGACCATCATCATCGCCGTCTCGGCCTCGCAGGCATGTAGGAGATTGTCCTGGGTCTCCAGAATATCGCGAATTGGCTTGGCGGCGGCATACCAGTAGCAGAATTGCTGGATCGGCACGCCGAGACGCGGCGAGAGATCGTCGGCGAGACTGCGCAGGGCGTTGTCGTTGCCGCCATGCGAGTTCAGCAGACAGATCCGGCGGAAACCGTGGCGCACGAGAGAGGAGCAGATGCTGCCGATCACGGCTGAGAAGCTGGCGAGATCGAGCGTGATGGTGCCGCCAAAGCTCATGTGATGCTCGGACAGCCCGGTCCAGAGCATCGGCAATGTCAGCGCGGTCTCGCCACGGGTGACGAGGGCTTGACAGGTGCGGATGGCAACCGCCTCACCCAAGGCTGAGTCGGTCTCAACCGGCAAATGAGGACCGTGTTGTTCGAGCG
>CAITEF010000589.1 GCA_903891315.1 uncultured Rhodospirillales bacterium
AATGGTGAGCGCGGTGGGATTCGAACCCACGACCCCATGATTAAAAGTCACGTGCTCTACCGACTGAGCTACGCGCTCGGTGTGCGCCTTGAACGACAGGCGCGGTGGTGGGTCAAGAGATGGTGGTGCATTGCAGGATGGTGAAGATGAACCATCCGCGCGAAACGAGCGAGAGAACGCTGTGAGTTGCCGCATTCTGGCGGCAACTCACAGCATTCAGATCACTTCACGTCGGCAGCAACGCGGAAATGGACGATCCGGTCCGGCGTGCGCACCGGTTCGCCGCGCTTGATCGCGTCCACATGCTCGATCCCGGAGATCACCTGCCCCCAGATGGTGTATTGGCCATCCAGGTTCGGTGCCGGGGCGAACATGATGAAGAACTGGCTGTTCGCCGTGTTCGGGCTCTGCGTGCGGGCAGCGCCCACCGTGCCGCGCAGAAAGCGGCGCTTGTTGGTGAATTCGGCGGGCAGGTCCGGATATTTCGAGCCACCGGTGCCAGTGCCGGTCGGATCGCCGCCTTGGGCCATGAAGCCTTCGATGACGCGGTGGAACGGCGTGCCGTCATAGAAGCCCTCACGGGCCAGCGTCTTGATGCGCTCGACATGCTTGGGGGCGAGGTCGGGGAATAGCTGGATCACCACACGACCATCCTTGAGGTCGAGATAGATGGTGTTTTCCAGGTCAGGAGCAGCCTGGGCAGCGGCGGAGTCGGTCATCAGGGATTCCAGAACAGGGGTTGCAACAAGGCTGGCAAGCAGAGCGCGACGGCGCATGAGGCTCTCCAATCGGCGGGGAAGTTAGGTGGATTTGCGAACGCGGGCCAAGGTGCGTTCTAGCGTCAGCTTGGGCACGAAGCTCGAAATGTCACCGCCAAGGCTGGCGATCTCCTTGACGAAGCGTGAGGAGATAAACTGGTGGGTCTCGCTGGCCATCAGAAAGACGGTCTCGATATCGGGGGCGAGACGGTAATTGAGGCCAGCCATCTGCACTTCATAGTCGAAATCCGACACCGCACGCAGACCGCGCACGATCACACCGGCGCCCACTTCGCGGGCGAAGTCGATCAGCAGTGCCGAGAACGGGATCACCTCGATCTCGGTGCCGGTGTGATCGGCAATCTTGCCCATCTCGGCCTTGACGAGTTCGACGCGCTCTTCCAGCGGAAACAGCGGCCCCTTGCCCGCGTTCATCGCCACACCCACCACGAGGCGACGCAGCATGCGGGCCGAGCGGGCGATGATGTCCAGATGCCCGTTGGTGATCGGGTCGAACGTGCCGGGGTATAGTCCCACGCCGAGCGTGGGCCGTTGATCAGTCATTTGTCTCCTCCGGGCCGGAAGCTTCGGATGCGTCGGAGCTCCCCCCGGACTCGTCCGCCGCATCGTCTTCCAGTACGGGGAAAACACTCGTCACTCGCTCGCCCGTGTCAAGGCGGAATAACGTGACACCCATCGATGTGCGGCCGGTGATGCGGACCTGATCGGAGGGAACCCGGATCAAGCGGCCAATATCGGTGACCATCATCACACCGTCGCCAGGGCGAACCGGGAAGGTGCCAGCAACCGCCTGGCCGGTGCGCGAGGACAGGGTGATATTGGCAATCCCCTGCCCGCCGCGGCCAGAGACGCGGTATTCATAGGCGGAAGACCGCTTGCCGAAGCCCTGATCGGTGACAGTGAGCAGGATTTCCTCGGCGGCTTCCAGCTCGGCAATCCGCTCGGCGGAGAGTGCGACGTCGGCGACCGCTTCTTCATCCGTCTCAGCCAGTTCTGGCAGCAGCAATTCGCTGCCGTCTTCCTCGCCAGCCGCACGACGGCGCTGATTGGCGATTTTGATATAGGCGGCGCGCTGCTCGTTGGTCGCGTCCACATGGCGCAGGACAGAGAGGCTGATTACCTCGTCGGCCTTGCCAAGCTTGATCCCACGCACGCCGGACGAATCGCGGCCGGCAAACACGCGCACGGTGTCGTCGGTGATCTGGCAACGGATCGCGCGGCCGAGCTTGGTGGCGAGCAGCATGTCGTCGCCCTCGCGGCAGGTGGCAACACCGATGAGCGAATCGCCCTCGTCCAGCTTCATCGCGATCAGGCCCGACGAGCGGACATTCTTGAAGTCGCTCAACCGGTTGCGCCGCACCGAGCCAGATTTGGTGGCGAAAACGAGGTGAAGATTCTCCCACAGGCTCTCATCCTGCGGCAGCGGCAGCACGGCGGTGATGCCGTCCTGGCCGAGATCGGGGAGCATGTTGATCAGCGCGCGGCCCTTCGACGTCGGGCTGCCTTCCGGCAGACGCCAGACCTTCTCGCGATAGGCTTTGCCGCCGGAGGAGAAGAACAGCACGAATTGATGGGTGTGCGCGTTGAAGCTGCGGGTGACGATGTCGTCACCGCGCGTGCCAGCGCCCGAACGTCCACGCCCGCCGCGATTTTGCTGGCGGAAGATGTCGAGCGCGGTGCGCTTGATGAAGCCGTCGCGGGTGATGGTGACGACCATCTGGCCGGGCTCGATCAGGCTCTCATCGTCCTGATCAGCACCACCTTCGGCGATCTCCGTCATGCGCGGGGTGGCGATTTCGGCGCGCACGACCAGAAGCTCGGCCTGCATCACTTCCATGCGGCGAATATGGCTGCCGATGATGGCGAGCAGGTCGGCGATCTTGGCGGCGACCTCGTTCATCTCGTTGGAAATCTTCTCCTGCTCCAGCCCGGTCAGGCGTTGCAGGCGAATGTCGAGAATGGCGCGGGCTTGTTCCTCGGTGAAGCGGACGGTGTTCGCTTCGGTGACGATGTTGCGTTCGTCCTCGATCAGTTCGAGCAATGCCCGCACGTCACCCGCTGGCCAGTCGCGTGCCATCAGGGCCACGCGGGCGGAGGCGGCATCGGGCGAGGCGCGGATGACCGCGATCACCTCATCAATATTGGCCACCGCAATCGCGAGGCCGACCAAGGTGTGCGCGCGCTCGCGGGCCTTGCCGAGATCGAAGGTGGCACGGCGCAGGATGACGTCCTCGCGGAAGCGGATGAAGACCTGAAGCATGTCCTTCAGGCCCATCAGACGCGGACGACCGGAATCGAGCGCCAGCATGTTCATGCCGAAGCCGGTCTGCATCGAGGTGAAGCGGAACAGGTGGTTCAGCACCACATCGGCATTCGCGTCGCGCTTGATCTCGATGACCATGCGCATGCCGGAGCGATCCGATTCGTCGCGGATTTCGCCGATGCCTTCGATCGCCTTGTTGCGCACCAGTTCGGCGATGCGCTCCATCAGCGTCGCCTTGTTCACCTGGTACGGCAGTTCCGTCACAATGATCGCGGTGCGATCCTTGCGGATTTCCTCGAACTCGGTGCGGGCTCGGATGACCAGACCGCCACGTCCATTCTCGAAGCCGGAGCGGATACCGGAGCGGCCGAGGATGATGCCGCCGGTGGGGAAATCCGGGCCGGGGACGATCTTCATCAGATCTTCCAGCGTCATGTCAGGATTCTCGATCAGCGCCAGTGTCGCGTCGATGATCTCACCCGGATTGTGCGGCGGGATGTTGGTCGCCATGCCGACGGCGATGCCGCCTGCGCCGTTGATCAGCAGGTTCGGATAGGAGGCGGGCAGAACCTTCGGCTCGTGCTCCGACTCATCGTAGTTGGCCTGGAAATCGACGGTGTCGCGGTCGATGTCGTTGAGCAGGAAGCCTGCCGCCTTGGCGAGACGGACTTCGGTGTAACGCATCGCCGCTGGTGGATCGCCATCGACGGAGCCGAAATTGCCCTGGCCGTCGATCAGGCGGACGCGCATCGAGAAAGGCTGCGCCATGCGGACCATGGCATCGTAGATCGCCGAGTCGCCGTGCGGGTGATATTTGCCCATCACCTCACCGACCACGCGGGCGGATTTGCGATAGGGTTTGTCGGCGGTGTAGCCCGCCTCCTGCATGGCGTAGAGGATGCGGCGATGCACCGGCTTGAGGCCGTCGCGCGCATCGGGCAGCGCACGGCTGACGATGACGCTCATCGCGTAGTCGAGATACGAACGCCGCATCTCGTCTTCAAGCATGATCGGCATCATGTCGCCGCGCGTGGGGTCAATCGGGCCGGAGCCGGCCGGATCCTCTGGTGTGTCGCTCAACGCTGTCTCGATTCAAACACTGGTGCGCAATGGGCACGGACCACCCGCGAACGGGCGGCGATTCTCCGCGCATGAGCGATTCTTATAGCCGTACAGGTGATGTGAAGCCAGTCGAGGCCGGAGTCGTCACGTGAAGGGCTGACAAGCGCTGCATTCGGGCGATAACGTTCTCCATCGTCACCGGAGGAACCCCGATCATGATGTCACGCCGCAACATCGCAGGCCTTGCCGGCCTCGGAGCCGCCACGCTTGCCGCCGCCACCCTCGCCGCCCCCGGGGTTCACGCGCAGGAGGCCAATGAGAGCACGTTCAACCGGATCCGCCGCACGCGGAAACTGCGCATCGCGGGCATTGTTGGCACCGAGCCCTATTACCACAAGGACATCGCCACAGGCGCCTGGACCGGGTTCTGCGTCTCGATGGGCCAGGATCTGGCAAAGTCGCTGGAGGCCGAGGTTGAGATTTCAGAGACGACCTGGGGCAATGCGGTGCTCGATCTGCAATCGAACAAGATCGACATCATGTTCGGCCTCTCCCCCACCCCGTCGCGCGCCTTGGTGGTGGAGTTCACCCGCCCGATCCTGCAGAACACGTTCACCATCATTGCGCGCAAGGGCTTCGCGCCGAAGGTCTGGGAGGATCTGAACAAGCCGGATGTGCGCGTGGCGGTGGATATCGGCTCGACGCATGACCTCTTCGCCCGTCGCGTACTGCCGAAATGCACGCTTGTGGCGCTGAAGACGCCTGATGAAGCCACGCTCGCGGTCCAATCGGGCCGCGCAGACTGCGTGATCCAGGTGGTGATGCTGTCGATGGTGTCGGTGAAGAAGAACCCGCAGGTGGGGACACTGATCATCCCATCGCCGGTTCTGCAGCAGCCGACTTGCGCCGGTGTGCGGGTGGATGCGGATCACCGGTTCCTGTCGTTCGTGGACAATTGGCTGGCCTATTCAACGGCGTTGCAGGCCACGCGGACTTGGATACTGGACAGTTTGGCGCTGGTGGGCATCCAGCCGGAGGATGTACCGCCGGTGATTCAGTTTTAATGCGTAGGGTGGGATCGCGCAGCGACCCCACCGATTTGGCCGGTTGCACGAATGGTGGGGGGTCAAGCCCGGTCCGGGGCTGGGCGG
>CAITEF010000590.1 GCA_903891315.1 uncultured Rhodospirillales bacterium
ATATCGGCTGGGTGCGTTGGGTGGCGTTTGCCTATGCGATGCTGGTGATTCTGGTCACGGTGGTGCTGCCTGCCTCCGTGCTGGTGCGGGCCTCGTTGCTGATCAAATGGGTGCGCCCGTTCATTGCGCGCAACATCACGCTCGATCACTACGCGCTGCTGTTCGACACCGGCACCATCGTCCCACTTTCGATCCTGAACTCCATGCTTACCACCATCGGCACGGCCACGTTGGCCTGCGCGCTCGGGCTGGTGATCGTCTGGATTGTCGAGCGCACCGAGATGCCGGGGCGCGCGCTGATCAGCTTCGTCTCCACGGTGATGTTCGCCTTCCCCGGCATCGCGCTCGCGGTGGGGTTCGCGCTTGGTTACAACAATGATTACCTGCCACTTTACGGCACGCTTTGGCTGTTCCTGATCGCCTTCACCGCCCAGCGTTTCCCGCTCGCCTTCCTGGTGATCCGCAACGCGATCAAGCAGCTCGGCTCCGAACTCGAAGATGCCGGGCGAATGTCGGGTGCCTCTTGGGGGCAGACAATCCGCGACATCTCGATCCCACTGCTGCGCCCCGGCCTGATTGCCGCCTGGGTGATGTTGTTCGGGGTGACCATCCGCGAACTCTCGATGGCGATCCTGCTCTATGTGCGCGGCACCGAGACGATCCCGGTTGCGATCTTCTCCTTTGTCGACAACGGCACGTTCGAGCCTGCGGCATCGCTGTCGGTGTTGCTGGTTGCCATTTCCATCGTCTCCGTCCTGCTGCTGCGCCGGGTCACCGGGCGCAGCGGCGTTGCCATGTGAGGAACCGACATGACGCTTGCCCGCGAGATTGCTGAACGCTGTGTGGCGATGCGTTTCGACGCGCTGCCGCCCGAAGCCATCCATTGGGCCCGCATTGGCGTGCTCGATTTTGTGGGGGTCACGCTGGCCGGACAGTCCGAGCCGTGCTCGCAGATCGCCGCCCGCATTAGCGCCGCACCGGGGCCTGCTTTGCTGTTCGGTCTGGGCCGGAAAGTGGCAGCCCTCGATGCCGCGATGATCAACGGCACCGCCTCGCATGCGCTCGATTTCGATGATTGTTCGGACACGCTGGGCGGCCACCCCTCGGCCCCGATCCTGCCCGCTTTGTTCGCGCTCGCCGACCAACTGGCGGCGGACGGGAAGGGGGTGAGCGGGCAGGATTTCATCAACGCCTATGTCACCGGCTTCGAGGCTGAGACACGGATCGGGCGCGCGGTGAATTTCCATCATTATGAGAAGGGCTGGCACCCGACAGCCACGCTCGGCGTGTTTGGCTCGGCGGTGTCGTGCTCGCGGCTGCTGGGGCTGGATGCCGAGCAGACCACCGTGGCAATCGCGATTGCCGCCTCCTTCGCCTCGGGCCTCAAGGCCAATTTCGGCACGATGACCAAGCCGCTGCATGTCGGCCAAAGCTCGCGCAACGGGCTCTATGCCGCCCTCCTCGCCCGCGAGGGTTTCACCGCCGCCGACAACGTGTTCGAGCACAAGCAGGGCTTCTTGATGGTCTTCAACGGCGAGGGCAATTTCGATGCCGCGCGCGTTCTTGTCGATTGGGCCAGCCCGCTCGACATCCTCAAGCCCGGCATCGCGATCAAGCAGTATCCGTGCTGTGCCTCCACCCATCCGGCCATCGACGTGATGATCGATCTCGCCACCGAGCACGAGATCACCGCCGATATGGTCGAAAGTGTGGATTGCTGGACGCATCCGCGACGGCTGAACCACACCAACCGCCCCGATCCACGCTCGGCACTCGACGCCAAGTTCTCGGTGCAATATTGCGTCGCGCGCGGCCTGCAACGTCGCCGCGTCGTCCTGTCGGATTTCGATGGTGCCGCGCATGACGAGGCCGAGATCCGCGACATCATGTCGCGCGTTCATGCTGCCCCGCACCCGGCGATGCAGATGAACACCACCGAGCATTTCGGCTCGGAAATCCGTCTGCATCTGAAGGATGGCCGGGTGATCTCCGGCACCACCGACCGCCCGCTCGGCCGTGGCCCCACCAAGCCGCTGCCGCTGCCGCGCCTGGAGGGGAAATTCCTCGACTGCGCCGAACGCCAGCTCGACGCGGGCAGCGCCGCGCGGGCGATGGAGACGATCTGGCGCATCGACACGCTCAACGACATCGGCAGCCTCAGCGAAATCCTCGCCGGGTCCGCCCCCGCAACCGCTCAATAACGGACACGACACATGGACAACCACGCATCCGGCTCCAACCTCTACACGCGGGGTATCGCTGATTTCGTCTCGGGCCTGCGCTACGAGGACGTGCCCGCCGAGGTGATCGCCCGCATCAAGCTGCTCATTCTCGACAGCCTCGGCTGCGCGCTCTACGCGACCGACCTGCCGTGGAGCCGCATCCTGATGGAGACGCTGGCGGAGACCGACACGTCGCCATCCTGTTCGGTGTGGGGCACCAATCGCAGACTGTCTGCCCCGCATGCCGCCCTGGTGAACGGCACGCTGGTGCAGGGGTTCGAACTCGATGACGTGCATCGCGTCGGCGTGCTCCACGTCGGCGCGGTGACGCTGCCCGCTCTGTGTGCGATTGCCGAGATGCGCCCTGGCATGAGTGGTCGCGATTTCCTCGCCGCAGCGGTCGCGGGCTACGAGATCGGGCCGCGCGTGGGCATGTGCATGGGCCAGGAGCATATCGGCCAGGGCTGGCATTCGGGTGCGACCGTCGGTGTGTTCTCGGCGGCGGCGGGTGCGGCGCGCGCGCTGAAGCTCACCTCCGATCAGACGGTGCATGCGATCGGCGTGGCGGGCACGCAGTCCGCCGGTCTGATGGCGGCGCAGTTCGGCGCGATGGTCAAGCGCATGCATGCGGGGCGCTCCTCGCAGAGCGGGCTTTACGGCGCATTGCTCGCCGAGCGCGGCTTCACCGGCATTATCGACGTGTTCGAGAACGAGTATGGCGGCTTCTGCACCACCTTCTCCCGCTCCACTGACCGCTTCAACCGCGCCGAATTGGTGGCCGGTCTCGGCACGAAATGGGAGACCACGCGGATCGCGTTGAAATTCTATTCCTGCGTCGGCTCCAACCACACCACGCTCGACGCGCTGCGCACCATGCAGGCCAAGCGCCCGTTCACCGAGGCCGAGGTCGAGAGCATCGTGGTGCACGGCTCGCAGGTGACGATGGATCATGTCGGCTGGCGCTATGAGCCGCAGGGGCTGACGTCCGCCCAGCTCAACCTGCCTTATTGCGTGGCGACCTTGCTGCTCGATGGCGACGTGTTCGTGGAACAATTCACCGAGGAGAAGGTGACGGATGCCGATCGCATCCGCGTCTCGCGCAAGGTCACCGTGGCCGAAGACCCGTCGATCACCGCGCGCGGCAAGGCGTATCGCCACATGGTGCGCGTGCAGCTCAAGCTCACCGACGGCACCGAGATGGAGGAAACCGTCGAATCCCCGCGCGGCAGCGAGCACTCTTTTGCCACCGCCGAGGACGTGATCGCCAAATTCCGCAAGCTCGCCGGGAAACGCTTCGACGCCGCCCATGTCGAGCGGATCGTCGATGGCGTGATGCACGCCGAGAGCCTGACCAACGCCGCCGATTTTGTCGCCCTGCTGGCGAAGCACTGAAGGACCACGAAGATGACCCCTGATCAACTCGACCCCAATATCGACG
Organism: uncultured Rhodospirillales bacterium; assembly: GCA_903891315.1. Classification (GTDB taxonomy): domain Bacteria; phylum Pseudomonadota; class Alphaproteobacteria; order Acetobacterales; family Acetobacteraceae; genus CAIQQQ01. The sequence goes on from CAITEF010000590.1 coordinate 3,661, forward strand.
TCATCGTCGTGGGCTGCGGCAATGCGGCGATGAACGCGGCCCTTGCGGCGCGTGAGAGCGGTGCGACTGTCGCCATTCTCGAAGCAGCCCCCGAGACCGCACGCTCCGGCAACTCCGCCTTCACCGGCGGCGCGTTCCGCTTCATCTTCGAGAATGTGGACGATCTGCTGCGCTTGGCGCCGGATATCGCCGATCTCGACCTCAAGAACATCGATTTCGGCACCTACACCAAGGAGCAATATTACGACGATATCGGCCGTTTGACCGAATACCGCTCCGATCCCGACCTCACCGAAGTGCTGATCTCCAACAGCTACGAGGCGGCGTTGTGGGTGGCCAAGCATGGCGTGCGCTTCCAGCCCGCTTTGGGGCGGCAGGCGTTCAACATGGATGGCAAGTTCAAGTTCTGGGGCGGGCTCGCCTGCCATCTGCTCGGCGGCGGCGCGCAGCTGACCAAGACGCTGCATGAGGCGGTGGCGGCGGCTGGTATTCCGGTACTCTACGAAACCCAGGCCCGCTCGCTGCTGCAGGGCGATGATCGCATCACCGGCATCCGCGTCTCCCACAAGGGCCGGATGCATGATCTGCGCTCGAAGGCGTTGGTGCTCGCCTGCGGCGGGTTCGAGAGCAACCCCGAGATGCGCGCCCGCTATCTCGGCCCGAATTGGGATCTCGCGAAGGTGCGCGGCACCCGATACAACACCGGGTTCGGCCACAAGATGGCAATGGACGTCGGCGCTGCGATGACCGGCCATTGGTCGGGTTGTCACGCAGTGCAGTGGGACATGAACGCGCCGGAATTCGGCGACATCTCCATCGGCGACAAGTTCCAAAAGCACAATTACCCGTTCGGCATCATCGTCAACGCCAATGGTGAGCGCTTTGTGAATGAGGGTGAGGATTTCCACTCTTACACCTACGCGAAGTGTGGCGCGGCGGTTCTCAAGCAGCCCGGTCTGTTCGCCTGGCAGGTGTTCGACCAGAAGGCCACCCGCCTGCTGCGTGACGAATACCGCATCCCGCGCATCACCAAGGAAGTCGCCAACACGTTCGAGGAACTCTCGGTCAAGCTCACCGGCGTCGATCCGCAAGGCTTCCTGCGCACGGTCGAGGAGTTCAACAACGCACCGCGTCCGGATATCGAGTTCAATCCGAACATCCGCGATGGTCTCTGCACCAGCGGCCTGAAGATCAACAAGACCAACTGGGCCAACAAGCTCGATCAGCCGCCTTACCACGCCTATGGCGTGACGGCGGGGGTGACGTTCACCTTCGGCGGGCTGAAGATCTCGACCGAAGCGCAGGTGCTGGACTCCGCTGGTTCCGGCCTGCGCGGTCTCTATGCTGCGGGCGAGATCGTCGGCGGGCTGTATTACCACAATTACGGCTCCGGCACCGGGCTGGTGGCGGGCGTGGTGTTCGGCCGTCTCGCGGGCGAAGGTGCTGCGCGGGAAGCGATGCGCAATCATTAAGAACATCCACCAAGGAGGCCGACCATGAACACCATCCGTCGCCGCACCCTTCTCGCAGCCCCGCTCGCTCTGCCGTTCATTCGCAACGCCGCCGCTGCCGAGCCGGTGAAGCTGCGCGTCTCGATTGAGTCTCTGCCCACCCACACCCGCACGATCTCGGCCACCGATTTCTGCAAGCGTGTGGAGGAAGCCTCGGGCGGCGAGATACAGACGCAGCTGTTCCATTCCGGCCAGTTGTTCAACGACCAGACCGTCGTCACCGCCCTGCTGCAGAGCCAAGTCGAGATGTCGATGCCCGGCACATGGGGCCTCGCGGGCTTCGTGCCGAGCGTCGACGTGGTGCAGCTCCCGGTGATGTATTCTCGCCCGGTGGAGCAGGCGCATAAGGTGATGGATGGCAAGTCCGGCCAGATGATCAATGACGAGCTCGAAGCCAAACTCAAGCTGCACATCCTCGGCGGCTGGCTCGATCTCGGCTTCGAGAATTGGTACGGCACCTCGAAGAAGCTCGCTGGCCTCGACGATCTCAAGGGCATGAAAATCCGCAACTCCGGCGGATCGGGCAAAGCGTGGCGGACGAGCTTCCTCGGCGCAGTCCCCAACACCACCCCCTGGCCGAGCGTGCCACTCGCCTTGTCGCAGGGCACGTTCGATGGGCTGATCACCACCAACGAAACCGTGGCCTCGGCAAGCCTTTGGGAATCCGGCATTCACAACGTGCTGGAGGATCACCAGACCTTCAACGCCTATGTGCCGTTGATTGCCGGTGCGTTCTGGCGTGGGTTGACCGACACGCAGCGAAAGCTGCTCACCGATGTCTGGGCCGCGCATCTGGCCGAATACCGCTCCAACATGGCCAAGGCTCAGCTCTCCGCCCGCGAGAAACTCGCCGCGCACGGGGTGAATTTCGTCGTCCCCACCGAAGCCGACACCAACGCCGCGCGCACGCGGATGCTGGCGGTGCAGGAAGGTCTGGTGAAGCAATGGCGCATCACCCCCGCGATTGCCGAGCAGGCGATGAAGGATGTCGGTTAACGCCACACCAACGCGTCACCCTGAGCGAAGCGTCAGGGTCCAGAAGTCAAAGGGACGTCTCTACGACTTCTGGATCGCCACGCTTCGCTCACGATGACGGATTGTTCTGATTAAGGGATTTGAATGAATCGCCTCATCCTCACCGGTGACATCAACCTGATGGGTGTCACCGACCCTTTGGTGCCGTTCGCCCGGATCGGTG
>CAITEF010000591.1 GCA_903891315.1 uncultured Rhodospirillales bacterium
AAACCCACGCGTGGTGGCGGCGGGGGAGCCGAGACGGATGCCCGACGTGATTGCGGGCTTGGCCGGGTCGGACGGGATGGCGTTCTTGTTGGCCGTCATATGCGCGCGTTCCAACGAACCTTCCGAGGCCTTGCCGGTCACGTTCTTCGGGCGCAGATCGACCAACATCAAATGGCTGTCGGTCCCACCGGTGATGATGTTCAGACCACCTTCGACCAGCACCTCGGAGAGTGCCTTGGCGTTGTCCACCACCTGCTTGGCGTAGAGCCGGAATTCCGGGCGCAGCGCCTCACCAAACGCCACCGCCTTGGCCGCGATGACATGCATCAGCGGGCCGCCCTGGATGCCGGGGAACACGGCGGAGTTGATCTTTTTGCCGAGCGCTTCGTCGTTGGACAGGATCATGCCGCCACGCGGACCACGCAGCGTCTTGTGCGTCGTCGTCGTCACCACATGAGCGTGCGGCAGCGGGGTCGGGTAGACGCCACCGGCGACGAGGCCAGCGAAATGCGCCATGTCGACCATGAAGATGGCCCCCACCTCGTCGGCCACCTTACGGATGCGGGCGAAGTCGATGATGCGGGCATAGGCCGAGCCACCGGCGATGATCAGCTTTGGGCGCTCGGCGCGGGCGAGGGCTTCGAGTTGGTCGTAATCGAGCAGACCGTCTTCAGCGCGCACGCCATATTGCACCGCGCGGAACCACTTACCGGATTGGTTGACGGCGGCACCGTGCGTGAGATGCCCCCCGGCATCGAGGCTCATGCCCAGGATGGTGTCGCCCGGCTGCAGCAGCGCCATAAACACCGCTTGGTTGGCGTTCGCCCCCGAATGCGGCTGCACATTGGCGAATTGGCAATCGAACAGCTTCTTGGCGCGATCAATCGCGAGTTGCTCGGCGATGTCGACATAGACGCAACCGCCATAATAGCGGCGGCCCGGATAGCCCTCGGCGTATTTGTTTGTCAGCACCGAGCCTTGCGCTTCGAGCACAGCGGCGGAGACGATGTTTTCCGAGGCGATCAGCTCGATGCCGTCCTGCTGGCGGCGCAGTTCCTGGCTGATCGAGGCGAAGAGTTCCGGGTCGGCTTCCGACAGCGGAGCGGAGAAGAAGCGCTGCAGCGAGGCGGCGGGGGAGAGTTCGTTCATCGGGTTCAGACTCCAGGCTCGATCTTGGCGATGCGGCGCGCGTGGCGGCCGCCCTCGAATTCGGTGGCAAGGAAGGTGGCGAGAATATCAAACGCCGCCTCTTCGCCGATCATCCGACCGCCGAGAGACAACATGTTGGCATCATTGTGCTGTCGGGCAAGGCGTGCGGAGGTCGGCTCATTGACCATCGCACAGCGAATGCCGGGATGACGGTTTGCGGCATAGCTCATCCCAAGCCCAGTGCCGCAGACCAGCACGCCGAAATTGCTCTCGCCGCTCAGCACGGATTTGCAGGTGACATGGGCGAGATCGGGATAATCCACGCTGTCGGCCGAGTTGGTGCCGAAATCGCGCACGGCGTGGCCTTGCGCACGCAGCCAGTCGGCGAGCGCGTTTTTGAGGCGAAAGCCGCCGTGATCGGCGCCGAGGGCGACGGTGAAAGAGGGTGTGTTCGTCATGCGCGGCGTTTAGCATGGGATTCGCAGTGACACGAAACCTTCATGGTGCAGAGGAGGATTGTGCGCGGCCACAATTGCGGCCTTTCCTGCACGGGTTCATTGC
>CAITEF010000592.1 GCA_903891315.1 uncultured Rhodospirillales bacterium
AGGCTGGCGGCGGCGGCGGCTGTCGCGATCGCACCACGCTCGCTGGGAGGCAACAACGCCAATTGGTCGTCATAGGCACCCGGCGGAACCCAGGCGCGCGCCAGTTGCGGCGCCGCACCACGCACATCGGCCAACGACAATCCGCCACCGGCGCGCGGCATGTCGGAGACGAAGGTTTGCGCCGCTTCGCCCAAATAGAGATCGCCGATGCCGACATCGCGCAGCCGCGACAGCGTGGCGGCGAGTTGCGGCTGCACCAGCGTCGCACCTTCAGCGAGCGGGCGATCACCGGAATAGAACACCGCACGCACCGCCGGATCACCGCCCAGCGGGCCCGCGACGACCGACATGTCACGCGACAGCGCCCGCGAGACCGGCAGGCCGAGACGTGCCGCCTGCTCGGCCGGGCCGATGATCGACGCCGGACGCAGCGCGCCGTAGCGGGCATGCAGGGCGAACATCCCGCGCGCCAGCATCGGGGCCGAAGCCGGACGATCCGCACCCGCCGGGTTGGCACCCGCCACCGGATAGAACAACACAGCCTCAGGCGAGCCGCGCAACGGGCTGGTCGCCGACGGATCATAAACCAGACAGGCACCACCGGCACCCAGCGAGGCGCGCGACGGCAGGGTCACGCCCATCATGAAGCCCATCGCGGCCGCGGCATCAGCCGCGTTGCCGCCCCCGCTCAAGATCTTGCGGCCCACCAGGGCGGCCTGCGGTTCATCGGCAAAGGCGGCCCCGGTGAACGCCACGCGGGACACTTCGGGCGCGCCAGACGACGAGTCTTTCCCAGACGAGCAAGCCGCCAGCGAAGCCGCCAACGCCACTGTAAGGGCGGCCTTGCGCGCAAGACTGCGCTTGCCTGCAAAACCCGATTGTCTCGTGCTCATCCAAGACCACTCCCGCTGACGCTGAAGTCCGTGCCATAACCGCCTTCGCTGCCCCCGGCAACCGCCCTGAGGACCAAGATGATCCGCATTGCCCGCCTGACCGCTTCGCTGATTGTTGGCTTGCTCCTGCTGGCCGGACCCGCGCAGGCACAAAACGCCAGCTTCACCGCCGAACAGCGGGCGGACATCATCTCCATCATCCGCGACGCGATGCGGCAGGACCCTTCCATTCTGCGCGATGCTGTCACGGCACTTCAGGAGGACGAGAACCGTCAGCAGAACCAGGCGGTGGCCGTCACGCTGCGCGATTTCAGCCAGGAACTCAGCCACAAGGACGGCGACCCGGTGGGCGGCAATCCGAAAGGTGCGATCACGATTGTTGAGTTCTCCGACGTCCGCTGCCCCTATTGCCGCCGCATGCTGCCGACTTTGGCGGACCTGCTGAAGGCCAACAAGGATGTCCGAATCGTCTACAAGGATTTGCCGGTGCTGGGCCCGAACAGCGTGATCGGTGCCAAAGCCGAACTCGCGGCGGGCAAGCAGGGCGCTTATGACCGCATGCACCTCGCGCTGATGACCGGGACGGCCAGCATCACCGACGACGTGGTGCGTACGGCTGCAAGCAAGCTCGGGCTGGATTGGGCGCGGCTGCAATCGGACATGAAATCGCAGGACGTGCAGGACCGCATCGACGCCAATCTGGCCCTGGCCAAGCGCCTCGACCTGCAGGGCACGCCCGCCTATGTCGTCGGTGAGACGCTGTTGCCGGGTGCGGTCGAGTTGGCCGAATTGCAGCGTGTGGTGAGCCAAGCACGTCGCCAGAATTGACGGCTCAGCCCACCATATAGAGCGCGACGATTTGGGGATGGAAACTTGTCCGACCCAACACGTCATTGCAAACGAAGTGCAGCAATCCATCGCGAAACTGGCTGCATCGCGGTGGATTGCTGCGCTCTGCTTGCAATGACGAGGTGATATTGGTGCAAGCTAGGCTCATTCGGCGAAGAGTTTTTCAGCAGCCTGCTAGTTCTGAAAGCGGGCCAAGCGCGTGCGAGCGCCTCGGCTGAGCACCACGCGCTCGCCGGGGCGGAAATTGTCCTCGTTGGTCTGCACCACCGAAATCGGCTGCGGCGCGTTGTCCTCTTGGATGATGAACTCGACCGCCTCACCAGTGGTGGCCGATTTCTCGACCGCACTGCCGACGATCCCGCCGACGATGGCACCGCCCACCGCGCCGACGAAATTCGCCGCCGGACTGCGCCCGCCGATAAACGAGCCCGCCACGCCGCCAGCCACCGCGCCGCCCACCGTGCCGACGCCAGATTCGCGGCCCTGCACCGTCACCGGGCGCATCGAGACGATGGTGCCGTAGGACAACTGCTGGGTCCGGCCGACATCGGCGGAACTATATGTGGTGTTGGTGCGCTGAGGAGCGCAGGCCGCAGCGCCGAGTGCGGCGATCAGAGCGATGGCGGAAAACGCGCGAGAGACAGTCATCTTGACACCTTTCGGGACGGGATCTGGCGGCGGTTCTATACCATCGCCAAAAGGAAACGGGATTGCATTATGGTCATCTATGGCAATGGATAGATGACCTCGCCTTGTTTTGATCATGATGTTAGGTTAAACACTTAGCACCGTTTCCTGTGGCGAAACGCGAAGTTAAACCCGTAATAGGGATGCTGCGCCCTCGCCCGAAAGCCCGGCTCACATGCTCCATTCTTCGTCTGCCATGTCCTTGTGCGTTTCGGAATCGTCGCCAGGGTGGCGAGGGGCGCGAATTGCCTTGGCTTTCGCCTTGCTGGCAGCCTTGGCCGGGTGCTCCAGCACGCCGCGCATCAGCGCGGTGGACGAGGCGTCGCAATACAAAGCCCATGCACGCGGCAACTACGTCCCGCCCGGTCCGCCGAGTGATCCGTGGGGACCGTATATCAGTGAGGCGTCGCGGAATTTCGACGTGCCGGAGAAATGGATTCGAGAGGTTATCCGCCAGGAATCGAGCGGTCAGGTGATGGACACCTCGGGGCCGGGGGCGATGGGCCTGATGCAGGTCATGCCGGGCACCTATGACGAGCTGAAGGTGCGGTTCAATCTGGGCGACGACCCTTACGCGCCGCACGACAATATCATGGCGGGCACGGCGTATCTGCGCGCGATGTACGACCTTTACGGATCACCAGGCTTTCTCGCCGCCTACAACGCAGGCCCTGGCCGGCTCGACGAATATTTGACCCGGCATCGGCCACTGCCGGACGAGACGCGCAACTACGTCGCCCGCATCGGCCCGCGCATCGACGGCACTTTCCCTGAGCGCCGGTCGCCCGCGCAGCAATATGCGATGAACCAATTGCCTTACAACATCCCGCCCGGCCCGCGCCCGGCGCGGTTCAACACACCGGCTCCGGTGGCCCTGGCGGACAATCGGCGCAGCTCTGCGGCGCCCGGGAAAGTCGCCAGCACCCCGCTTGCCGCACCGCCGCCGGCTGCTCCGGCGTCCAAGCCGCAAATGCTGGCGCAGAGCACACCGGCTCCGGTCGCAAAGGCACATGACGATTTCCACCTGATCCCGCGCGCGATGGCCGACACGCTGCCGCGCAATGCGCAGCCGGGTGCCGGATGGGCGATCCAGGTTGGTGCCTACGCCAACCCGGCGTTGGCCCGCGCCGCCGCCGAGACCGCGCAGAGCAAGGTGCAACTGCAGGGCAGCCACGCCGTGATCGGCAGCGTCAAACAGGCGAGCGGCACGCTGTATCGCGCCCGCATCGTCGGGCTGACGCGTGACGGCGCGACACAGGCCTGCGCCAAGCTTGGCAAAACCTCCGGCTCCTGCATCGTCGTCTCCCCGGAGTCGCAGTCCTGATCCCGCAAAGGGCTGCTTGACGACGATCAGGTTCCGGGCAAACCCTCGCGTGTGAAGAACAAGCAGGGGCGGAGATGATCGACAAGATCGTGCGTTCGATGGCCGATGCCTTGGACGGGATCAAGGACGGCAGCGTTGTGCTGCTCGGAGGCTTCGGTGCCGTCGGACAGCCGGATTGGCTGCTGGACGGGCTGATCGAACTCGGCGCGAAAGACCTCACTGTGGTGGCCAACAACGCGGGCACTGGCCGCGTCGGCCTTGCTCGGCTGATGGATCTGGGCCGGGTGCGCCGCATCGTCTGCTCGTTCCCGCGCAGTGCGGGCTCGGTGGTGTTCGAGGAACTCTACAAGGCAGGCAAACTCGAACTCGAGATCGTCCCGCAGGGCACGCTGGCCGAGCGCATGCGCGCCGCCGGCGCCGGGGTCGGTGCGTTCTTCACGCCCACATCAGTCGGCACCAAGCTCGCTGCGGGCAAGGAAGTCCGCGAGATCGGCGGCAAGCTGCAGGTGCTGGAATACGCACTGCACGGCGATGTCGCCCTCGTTGAGGCGTGGCAGGCGGATCGTTGGGGCAATCTGACGTACAACAAATCCGGCCGGAATTTTAACGCGGTGATGGCAACGGCGGCGAAGCTGACCGTGGTCCAAGCGCATCACATCGTCCCGCTCGGCACGCTCGACCCGGAGGCGATCGTGACACCGGGGATTTTCGTCAATCGGGTCATCGAAGCCCCCAAACCGGGAGAGGCCGCATGAGCACCTGGAACCGCACCGAAATGGCCGCACGTCTGGCCGCCGATATTCCCGAGGGTTGGTACGTCAATCTCGGCATCGGCATGCCAACCACGGTGGCCGATCACGTGCCGCTGGAGCGCGAGGTGATTTTCCACTCCGAAAACGGCGTGCTCGGCATGGGTCCGGTGCCGGAGAAGGGCCAGGAGGATCCCTGGCTGATCAACGCGGGCAAACAGGTCGTCACGTTGCGGCCCGGCGGCAGCTACGTGCATCAGGCCGACAGCTTCGCGATCATCCGTGGCGAGCATCTCGATCTCTGCGTGCTCGGCGCCTTCGAAGTCGCCGAGAATGGTGACGTGGCGAACTGGGCGACCAGCGAGAACGACACCGCGCCCGCCGTGGGTGGTGCGATGGATCTCGCCGCCGGGGCCAAGCGACTTTGGGTGATGATGGAGCACACCACCAAGGACGGCCGCTCCAAGCTGGTCCATCGTTGCGGCTATCCGCTGACCGCCATCGGCGCCGTCAAGCGCGTCTACACCAACCTCGCGGTGCTGGACGTGATGGAGAGCGGCTTCTCCGTCGTCGAGATGGCACCGGGGGTGACACGGGACGCGTTGCAGGCGGCAACCGATGCGGCGCTGAGCTTTCCAAACTGAAACTGGGTTGCCGTGTCGACCGTGGCACGTCAAATTCCCCCTGGAACGCTGCGAACAGCAAGCGGGGGGAAATATCATGTCCAAGCTGAACCGTGCCCGGCTCCTCGCCGGTTGCGCATCCATCGTCATCGCATCGAGCGCCCAGGCGCATGTCACCAAGCTCGACATTCTGCGCGTCGAACCCGCCTTTGGCGGCGTGCATTTCGGCGAGACCGGCACCTATGAGCGCGTCGTCGGAATCGTCCACGGCGAACTTGATCCGAACGCACCCGCCAACGCCATCATTCAGGATCTCGCGCTCGCCCCGCGCAACGCCCGCGGCATGGTGGAATACACCACCGATCTCGACCTGATCCGCCCCGCCGATCCTGCGAAATCCAACAACATCCTGCTGTTCGACGTGATGAACCGCGGCAACAAGCGCGCCCTCACCCTCTACAACGCCGACATGCGCGGCACCGCCACCGCGCTGAACAACAACGAGGTGACCGGCGACGGCTTCCTGCAAAAGCAGGGGACCACGGTGATCTCCTTCGGCTGGCAGGGCGACGTGGCACCGGGTGAAAACCGCCTGCTTACCCATCTGCCAGTTGCGAAGAACAAAGACGGCTCTCCGGTCACCGGCGTCGTGCGCAGCGAACTCACCACGCTGGCCCCCACCACCACGCTGAACCTCTCCAGCGGCTGGTTCACCACCATGACCCATACCAGCTACCCCACGGTGGAGACCGACAACACCAAGCCACTGTCCGGCGGCTTCCTGCCCACGCTGACCGTGCGCAGCCGCGAGAACGCCCCACGGGAGGTGATGCCGGCCAGCGCCTGGCATTTCGGTGCCTGCGACAAGCCGAACGACACCCAGATCTGCCTGCCCGGCGGCTTCCAGCCCGGTAAGCTCTATGAGGTGATCTATCGCGCGAAAGACCCGATGGTGATGGGCATCGGTTTCGCCATCGCCCGCGACATGGGTGCGTTCCTGCAACATGCCGAGAAAGACAGCGCAGGCACGCCCAACCCGGTGGTGCACGGCGCGAAGGTCAAATCAGTGATCTTCGGCCAGTCGCAATCCGGCCGGTTCATCCGCAGCATGATCGCGCTCGGCTTCAACAAGGGCGAGGACGGCAAGCAGGTCTTCGACGCCGCCATCCCGCATATTGGCGGCGGGCTGATGCCGCTGAACATCCGCTTCTCCCAGCCCGGTCGGGCCTGGGGCCAGCAGGTTGATCACGACTACCCGGCCTATGATTTCCCGTTCACCTATGCGAGCGAAACCGACCCGCTCACCGGACGGACGCAGGGGATTCTGGATCGCTGCGAGGCGAGCAAGACCTGCCCGCTGATCTTCCACATGGCCACCGCACTTGAGATCTGGGAGGGCCGTCAGTCGCTCGGCCTGACCGATCCGCTCGGCGTGCGCGACATGAAGGATCCCGGCAATGTGCGCACATTCATCATGGCCAGCACCCAGCACGCCCCGGTGTCGCTGCCGCTTCCGGCCAAGCCGCCCTTCGGCACCTGCCAGCAGCAGGGCAACCCGAACCCCCACACCTGGACGATGCGCGCGGCCTTTATGAACATGGTCGGCTGGGTGCGCGACGGGAAGGCTCCGCCTGCCTCGATCAAGCCGCAAGTGTCGGACAAGACACTGGTCGCTCCGGATCGTGTGCTGTTCCCGGCGATTCCGGCGACGAATTACGGCGGCCTGCCGCGCCCGGAGCCACGCTTCACCGGCACGATCAGCACGCTGCATGTGCTCGATTTCGGACCTGATTATCGCAATGGCGACAGCTCCGGCGTCATTACCCAGGAACCGCCGAAATCCGGCACGGCAAGTTATGGCATTCTGGTGCCACAGGTGGATGCGGACGGCATCGATGTGGCGGGCGTGCGCGACGTCTATCTGGGTGCTCCGATCGGCACCTACACAAGCTGGAACGCGTTCCGCCCCGATCTGTTCGATGGCGGCTTCTGCAACTTCCAAGGCAGCTTCATCCCGTTTGCCGCCACCAAGGCAGAACGCGAAGCCGCAGGCGATCCGCGTCTGTCGTTGGAGGAGCGTTATCCGACGAAGGATGCCTATGTCGCGTCGGTGAAGTCGGCCTCCGACAAGCTGGTGGCCCAGCGGATGATGCTCGCCGCCGATGCGGCCCGCGTGGTTGCCGAGGCTGAAGCGGATGGAGTGCGCAGCGGGCCTTGATCAGAACGGAATGACGAGGCCGTGGTGATCGATCAGCAAACCGCTCTGCGCGGGCGTCAGTGCGTCGATCACCACGAGCATCCGTTCGGCTGCAATTGCGGGGTCCCGCACGTCGAGACCTGACTTGGAGAACGGCGCGGAGAGGTCCGTCGACACCGTTCCGGGATGCAGTGCGACGCAGATCGATTGCTTGGATTGGCGGCGCAATTCGATGCTGGCGGTGCGGACGATCTGGTTGAGCGCGGCCTTGGCGGCGCGATAGCCATACCAGCCGCCGAGATTGTTGTCGGTAATACTGCCGACGCGGGCGGACAATGTGGCGAACACGGCGCGGCGGTCGCGGGCAAGGCGGGGCAGGAAGTGCTTCATCAGCAGCGCTGGACCAATCGCGTTGATCACAAAATTGCGCGCCAGATGGGCCGAGTCGAGTTGCTTCCAACTGCGCTCCGGCATCATGCCATCGCCATGCAGAAAGCCCGTGGCGTCGATGATCAAATCAATGTCGTCGCCGCAGCGCTCCGCCGATGCTGCGATGCTGGCTTCATCAATCAAATCGAGTTCTGGGCGGGACAATGCGATTGGCGGTGTGCCGCGCGCAGTGAGGGCGGAAACAAAGGCGGAGCCGATGCCGCCGCGAGCGCCGATGACGATGGTTTTCATCACCGTGAAATGGGGCGGATGCCGTCAGTGCCAAGTCAGCGCTCTTGCGGCAATCCGACCTGATGATGCAACTGCACCTCCCGCCCCGTCCGCGCTGATTCGAGCAACGCCAAACATGCCTCCAACGTCGCCTTCCCCCACTCGCCGGAATGCAGCGGCGGCACGCCGTCGCGGATAGTGGCGTGGAATTCATCCATGACTTCGGCGCGCGGAACCTCCGGTGCCGGGAGCGGATGCAGGCGGCGTTCGGCATCGGCGTAGATCATCACGCCGTCCGGTATCGGACGCAGATCCGCCCCCGCGCAGGACGCGAGCAGGAAGCCAAAATGATTGTGCCGCCCCGGCGTCGCATCGGCGGCCTTGGCGAGACCGTACGCACGGGTGTTCTTGAACGCGGCCTCTTCCGCAGGCGTGGCAAGCTTCGAAAGTGCCGCACGGGCCGCACCGTATTCCTCCGGATCCCGCGCCTGGCCGAGTTCGCCGCCCCAACCGAGAAACTCGTCGGTGTCGAAATGCGCCATGCCGCTATAGGTCAGCGTGGCGTTCACCCCATTCTCAAAGGTGAGCAACGCATTGTAGGCCCCCTCGGTCGGACGCTTTGGATCAAGCCGCACCGAAGTCGCGCGGATGGTGGCCAGCTTGCCGCCCCCGAGCAGGCGGACGATGTCAAGTTGGTGCGCCCCCTGGCTGAACACGACGCCGCCGCCTTGTGCCGTGTCGAGTTCTTCCGGGCGGCGCGGGCGGTAGAGGAAATCGGTGAAATTCACCGCCGTGATCATCCCCAATTTGCCGAATTCACCTGACGCAATCAGCCGCCGCGTGGCGAGATAGGGCGCGTCGAACGAGTGTGAATGGCCGACCAGCAACACCACACCCGCCTCACGCGCCGCGTCGATCATCGCCTGACAATCGGCCACCGACAGCGCCATCGGCTTCTCGACCATCACGTGCTTGCCGTGCGCGGCGGCGGCACGGACATGTTGGACATGGAACTGATGCGGAGAGGCGATATAGATCGCCTCCACAGACGGGTCAGCGCAGAGCGCTTCGACTGTCTCGTGCGTAGTGGCTCCGAACTCTGCGACAAACGTGGCGCGGGCCTCCGGGCGCGGATCGGCGGCTGCGACCAGTTGCACCTTTGGATGCCGCCGCAATGAGGGCAGCATCAGCATAAAGCCGCGCCCGAGACCGGCGACGCCGAGGCGGATTGGGGTGGTCATGTCACTCGCTTCCTCTCATTTATCGTCATTGCTGTGCGAGTTCACCAATTTGCTGATCCGGCCTTGTTGTTGATGCCCACAGCTTTTGCCTTTGGCGTTGTCCCGGCGAGGGCTTGGTTTGGTCTGTGGTTGTCGTAATAGACCATGGAGTCGAGCAACTCATTGGTAAAATGAGCGATGTGGTCATCGGTGGCTCCCTCGATCACGTCCTCGTTCAGCTTTCGCCAGAACCGTTCGGCTTTGCCATTGGTTTGCGGCGGAACAGGCGAAGCCGTCATCCACCATTGGTGATGCCGCCAAGAGACGGCGGATGATACTTCGCTCTTCCGCCCTACACCGGCTGAGACGACCAAAATAGAACAGCGTAGGGTGCGATCCCGAAGGAATCGCGCCAAACACG
>CAITEF010000593.1 GCA_903891315.1 uncultured Rhodospirillales bacterium
AGGGCTTCGCGGTCGGCCACACAGCCGCCTTGCATCCAAAGATCGCGCAGCTGGCGCAGAATTCGGCCCATCTCCGGACCCGGCTTGATCCCGGCTTCGGCGAGGTCGCGCCCTTGCACCGGAAAGACCGGCACGGGCATGGCGGCGATTCGGGCACGCAGGGTCTCGGACCCGCGCGCGATCCAGGCGCGGCCGATCAGAATATCGGGCGGCGTGTCCGCCAGTGCCCGCCGGAGATCGTCGTCGCTGGCTTGTTCCTGGGGCGCGGGGCCGGCGAGGGCTGACAGCCGTTCGGCCTCGGCACCGGACAAGTTCAGTGGGGCCACGCCGGAGGGCAGCAAGGCGGCCAGCCGCAACACCGGATCGGCGGGCAGATCGTCGAGCGGGACGAGTTGCGCCTCGGGCAGCAATTCGGCCAACACGCCCACCGCCTGCATCAGCAGCAGTGCTCGGCCCGGCGCGGCGGCCTCCAGAATGCGGCGCATCTCGCTCCACACCCGCTCGACCGACAATTGCTTGAGCCCCGCGCGACCGGCGGCAATGGCGGCGATGGCCGAGGCGTCGGGGTCGGCTGGGTTGTAGCGGGCGAAGAAGCGGAAATAGCGCAGGATGCGCAGGTAATCCTCGGCGATCCGGGTGGCGGCCTCTCCGACAAACCGCACCACACCGGCGCGGAGATCCTCCCGCCCGCCGAAATAGTCGAACACCAGCCCGTGGGGTGTCATCGACATCGCGTTGATGGTGAAATCCCGCCTTGCGGCGTCTTCCCGCCAATTATCGGTGAAGGCGACGGTGGCGTGGCGGCCATCGGTTTCGACGTCGCGGCGCAACGTGGTGATCTCGAAGGTTTCGCCATCGGCGAGGGCGGTGACGGTGCCGTGCGCGATGCCGGTGGGGATGGCGCGCAGCCTCGCCGCTTTGAGCTGTTCGACCACCTGCTCCGGTGTGTCCGGCGTGGCGAGATCGATGTCGTGGACGTCCACGCCCGCCAGCGTGTCCCGCACGCAACCGCCCACCAAGCGCGCCCGCGGGATCGCAAGCAGCACAGCGCGCAGGCCGGGACGGGTGAGGTAGTCAGGTGGAGGGATCGCGAAGGATTCGGTCGTCATGCCCGATTTCGTAGGGCACGCGGCCGGCAAAAACAAACAAGGCAATCCACCTCGCGGCGGATCGCCTTGGTCAAACTCTCACCAAACAGCGTGATCAGGCGGCAGCCGCCTCGATCAGAGCCCGCGCCGATTGGAGCTTCGCCATCGCCACATCCAGCGCATCGGTGTTCATCTTGTCGGCGGCGTCGTATTCCGCCTGCGCTGCAACCAGACGGCTCTCGCCCTCCGCCTTGCGCAGTTCGGAGACTTCCGTCGCCTCATTGGCCAGCACCGTCACGCGGGTGGTCGTCACTTCGGCAAAGCCGCCCGAGACATAGAGCGTGTCCGTCACCGAGCCGCCCACCGTCAGACGGATCGTGCCGCCACGCAGCAGAACGATCATCGGCGCATGGCCGGGCAGCACGCCCATTTCACCTTCCGCCGCCGGAAGCACCACCATGTCCACAGCCTTGGACAGGAGCAGCTTTTCCGGACTGACGATTTCGAGATCGATGGTCATCGATGCTCTCTCCTAAATCAGGCAGCAGTCTTCATCGACTCGGCCTTCTTGACCGCGTCTTCGATGGTGCCAACCATATAGAACGCCGCTTCCGGCAGATGGTCGTATTCACCAGCCACGATCGCCTTAAAGCCGCGAACCGTGTCGGCCACCGAAACCAACACGCCCGGGAAGCCGGTGAAGACTTCGGCCACGTGGAAGGGCTGCGACAGGAAGCGCTGAATCTTGCGGGCGCGCGCCACGATCAGCTTATCTTCTTCAGAAAGCTCATCCATGCCGAGAATGGCGATGATGTCCTGCAGCGACTTGTA
>CAITEF010000594.1 GCA_903891315.1 uncultured Rhodospirillales bacterium
GCGGATGATGCCGCGTTCCAGCAAGGCATCGGGCGACTCGGGGTCAAGGATCAGCGCGCGATCAATGTCGTCGCGTGCCAGCTCCCAGCGTTCCACCCGCCGCCATGCGGTGGCGCGCAGCGTGTAGCCGTCGGGGCGTCTTGGGTCGAGGTCGAGCGCGCGGGTGGTGTCGTCGATGGCGATCTGGTTGCGGTCGAGTTGGAAGGCGGCCATCGCGTGGTCGAGAAGAATATCCGCGTCGCCTGGATCCAGCGCCAGCGCCTGGGTCGAATCGGCGAGCGCCCGCGCTGCGTCGTCGGCCACCATGCGCGACTGCCCGGCCTGGGCAAACAGCGTGGCGCGGGCGAGGTCGGTGCCGTGGCTGGAGGCTGCGAGCTTCTCCAGCACGTCTGCGGCCTCCTCTGGCTCGCCGAGCGCAATCAGTGCGAGGCCACGGCAGTGCGCCGCCGCGTCGCCGCCGTCTTTCTCAACCCACGCCTCGGCGAAATTCACCGCGCCCTGTGGGTCATCGGTGATCATATCGAGACATTTTTCATATTCGCTGCCCTCGGCAATGCGGGGCGGGGCGGGCGGCAGCGGAATCGGGCCCTCTTCCTCCACGGTGTCCTGGAATTCGGGCGCGGTTCCGATGCGCCAGACCACGCCGATTCCGGCGAGGAGCGCAAAAAATACCAAAAGCCAGAGAGTTGCGCGCCCGAGTTTCATCGCAATGCGAGTGTAGTATGCGCAGAGTGGGCGGATCAAACCGGAGGCTGCGAGAGAGGCATGGCAAGGCTGCTGATTTTCGGTCTGGGATATTCAGGGGCCGCCGTGTCCCAGGCGGCAATGGCGGCGGGATTCCAGGTCACCGCCACCAGCCGCGACCCAGGCGGTGTCCACGCACCACGCGGCGTGGAAATGATCCATTTTGATGACGCGCTGAGCGAACTCGCCATCGCCACCCATGTGCTCGCCACCGCCCCGCCGGGCGAGGCGGGCGATCCGGTGATGGCACGGTTCGGGCGCGATTTGCGGGAAGCGCCGCATCTGCGCTGGGCAGGCTATCTGTCCACCACCGGCGTGTATGGTGACCGCCAGGGTGGCTGGGTGGACGAGACCTCCGATGTCCGCGCCGAAACCCCGCGCGCAATCCGCCGGATTGAGGCGGAGCAGCAATGGGCCGGGCTTGCGGGTCGTGTGGCGGTC
Organism: uncultured Rhodospirillales bacterium; assembly: GCA_903891315.1. Taxonomy (GTDB): domain Bacteria; phylum Pseudomonadota; class Alphaproteobacteria; order Acetobacterales; family Acetobacteraceae; genus CAIQQQ01. The sequence continues at coordinate 1,186 of CAITEF010000594.1, forward strand.
GATCTGTTCCGCGTCGCCGGAATCTATGGCCCTGGCCGCTCGGTGATCGATGATCTGCGCAGCGGACGGGCGCGACGGGTGATCAAGCCCGGCCACGCGTTCGGACGCATCCACCGCGACGACATCGCTGGTGCCGTGGTGGCCGCCATGAGGCAGGACCGACCCGCCGGCTTGCGCGTCCTGCATCTGGCCGATGACCAGCCCGAGGAGAGCGCTGTGGTGATCGAACACGCAGCCCATTTGCTCGGCCTACCGACGCCGCCCAGCATCGATTATGAAGCGGCCCTGCCCGGCATGGGCGAGATGGCGCGCAGTTTCTGGGCCGACAATCGCAAGGTTTCCTCCATGCTCACCCAGGAACGGCTGGATTATCGCTGGCGCTACCCGACCTACCGTGAGGGGCTCACCTCAATTCTCGCCGAGGATGGCCTCCACCGTCCGGCGTAACAGCGCCAGATCGGCGGGACGCGACAGCCGATGATCGCCGTCCTTGATCAGAATGGTCTGCACATCCGGACTGTCGATATGGGCCGCAAGCGTGAGGGCGAGTTCCCACGGCACGTCCGGGTCCCGCTGGCCTTGGAGCAGGCGAACCGGGCAGGGCAGGGGCAGTGGCGCATCGAGCACCAGATTGCGGCGTCCATCCTCGATCAGCTTGCGGGTGATCACCATGTCCTCGCCATAGTCGCTCGGCACGCGGAGTTCGCCTTTGGCGAGCAGCGTCTCACGCTCGCGCGGCCCCATCGAGTCCCACATCAGACGCTCGGTGAAATCCGGGGCGGCCGCGATGCCGACATAGCCCGCCAGTCGCGCGCCGAGTTGCCGGGCGAGCAGCAATCCGATCCAGCCACCCATCGAGGAGCCGACGAGCACAAGCGGGCCGTCGGTGCGGGCCGTGATCACCGCCATCGCATCGGACGCCCACTCGCCGATGCTGCCCAGTTCGAACGCGCCGTCGCTGGCACCGTGGCCGGAATAATCCAGGCGCAACATTGCTTGGCCGCGTGACTCACAAAATTCATGCAGATCGAGCGCTTTGGAGCCCTGCATGTCGCTGCGCAGGCCGGGCAGAAAAACCAAACTGGGCCCGCGCCCTGGCAAATGCGCAAAAGCGAGGCGAAGCCCGTCCGGACGTGTGATGAAGCCGCTCTGTTGCATAAGTGGACCTTCCAAATCGTCGCGTGCGTGGTATAGCCCGAGCATGTCCAACGTGCCTCCTTCGCCTCCCGTTATTTTGCAAGTTTTGCCCGGCTTGGGCGGCGGCGGTGTGGAACGTGGCACGGTTGAAATGACCCAGGCGATCGTGCGGGCCGGTGGTGTGGCGCTCGTCGCCAGTTCGGGTGGGCTGCATGCCAGCTCGATTGAGCGCGCTGGCGGGCGCAACATCATCTTGCCGATGGCCAGCAAGAACCCGCGCCGAATCTGGGCCAATGCCAGCAAGTTGGAGGAAGTGATCCGCGCGGAGGGGGTCACCATCGTCCATGCTCGCTCGCGCGCCCCGGCCTGGTCGGCTTGGATTGCGGCCAAGCGCACCGGGGTTCGGTTCGTCACCACCTATCACGGTGCCTATAACGAGAAATCCTGGGTCAAGAGACGCTACAACGCGGTGATGGCCAAGGGCGAGATCGTGATCGCCATCAGCCATTTCATCGCCGATCTGGTGATGCAGCGCTACGGCACCGACCTCGCGAAAATCCGTATCATCCATCGCGGCGTCGACCCGGCGATCTTCGACCCGGCGTTGGTCAGCACGTCGCGGATGATGAAGCTGTCCGAGACTTGGCGGCTGGAGGTCGGGCATCCGATCATCATGCTGCCGGGCCGGATCAGCCGCTGGAAAGGCCAGAACGTGCTGATCGAGGCGCTGGCCTTGATGCGCAGCCGCGATGCCTGCGTGGTCTTCGTCGGTGACGATCAAGGGCGCACCCGACTGGTCAGCGAATTGATCCAACTCGCCGAGCAACGCGGCGTTTCCACCCGTCTGCGCTTTGTCGGCCATTGCGACGACATGCCGGCCGCCCTCAAGGTCGCCGATGTGGTGGTCAATCCCTCAACCGACCCCGAGGCGTTCGGTCGCGTGGTGATCGAGGCGCAGTCGATGGGCGCGCTGGTGGTCGCATCCGATCATGGCGGGGCGGTGGAGACCATTGAGCACGATGTCACCGGCTGGCGCTTCAAGCCGAGTGATGCGCAAGAATTGGCCGACACGCTGGATTACGCCTTATCGCTGACCTTGGATGAGCGACAGGCAGTGGGCGTGGCGGCGCGGCAATCGGTGATCGACAACTACACCACCGCCGAGATGCAGCGCAAAACGCTGGATGTCTATCGCGAGTTGCTCGGGTGAACCGGCCTCGGATCCTGGTGATCCGGCTGAGCGCCCTGGGCGATTTTGTCCTCTCCTTCGGCCCGTTTGCCGCCATCCGCGCCGCCCACCCGGATGCCGAGATCACCCTGCTGACCACCAAGCCGTTCGAGCTCATGGCCAAAGCCTCGCCGTGGTTTGACCGTGTGATCCTCGATGCCAAGCCGCGTTGGTGGGATCTGCCCGCGTTGTGGCGGCTGTCACAGTCGCTGCGCGGCTTCGATTTCGTCTACGATTTGCAAACCTCCGGCAGATCGAGCCGGTACTTCCGCTTGGCCGGAAGGCCGAAATGGTCCGGCATCGCGCAAGGCTGCTCGCATCCGCACGCGAACCCGGCGCGCGACTCCATGCACAGCGTCGAACGGCAGCGCGATCAGTTGCGCTTTGCCGGGATCACGGACTTTCCGAAGCCCGATCTGTCCTGGCTGACCTCGACCGAATTGCCACCGGAACTGCCGAGCCGCTTCGCTTTGCTGGTCCCCGGCGCCGCGCCAACGCGCCCGGCCAAACGCTGGCCGGTGCAGAATTTCGCGGAGATCGCCAAAATCCTGGCCGAGCGTGGTGTGACGCCGGTGGTGATCGGCGGGCGTGACGAGTTCGAGCTCGGTGCCAGCATCCACGCGGCCTGTCCTTCCGCCATCGACTTCACCGGCGTCACCTCTCTGGTGCAGGTTTTCGCCCTTGCCGCCCTCACCGAACTCGCCATCGGCAACGACACTGGCCCGATGCACATCGCGGCCTCCACCTCCTGCCCCTGCATCGTGCTGTTCTCCGCCGACAGTGACCCTAGTCTGACCGCCCCGCGCGGCCCTTCCGGCGAATGGCCGGTGGTTCTGCGCGAGCCCGTTCTGGCAGATCTCCCAGTGGCCAGGGTTGCCGAGGCGCTGAGCTAGCGGCATATCAGACGTCCTGATTTGACCGAGAGGATGCCATGCCCACGATCACCCTGCCCGACGGATCCGAGCGCCGCTTCGACGGACCGGTGACGGGCACCGAGGTCGCGGCCAATATTGGCCCTGGTCTGGCCAAAGCGGCGCTGGCGATGAAGCTTGACGGCAAGCTTGTCGATCTCTCCACCAGCATCAGCCAAGACGCGAAGATCATCTTCATCACCCGCCGCGATGAAGACGCGTTGGAGATGATCCGACACGATTGCGCCCATGTCCTCGCCGAGGCGGTGCAGAGCCTCTACCCCGGCACCCAGGTCACCATCGGCCC
>CAITEF010000595.1 GCA_903891315.1 uncultured Rhodospirillales bacterium
GTTCTTCTTGCCCTGCTCGAACATGTCACGCACGCGGCTGGCACCAACGCCCACGAACATTTCGACGAAGTCAGAGCCAGAGATGGTGAAGAACGGCACGTTCGCCTCACCCGCAATGGCGCGGGCGAGCAGCGTCTTGCCGGTGCCCGGCGGGCCAACCAGCAGACAGCCCTTGGGGATCTTGCCACCGAGGCGCTGGAATTTCTGCGGGTCCTTCAGGAATTCGACGATTTCCTGCAATTCGGACTTGGCTTCGTCGATGCCCGCGACATCGTCAAACGTCACCCGGCCCTGCTTCTCGGTGAGCAGACGCGCACGCGATTTGCCGAAGCCCATCGCCCTCCCGCCGCCGCCCTGCATCTGGCGCATGAAGAACACCCAGACGCCGATCAGCAGCAGCATTGGGAACCAGGACAGCAGATAGTGCAGCAGCGGATTGACATCGCTGTCTTCCGGCTTGGCCACCACGCGCACGCCCTTGTCGGTCAAACGCGTGACCAGCGAGGGGTCTTCTGGTGTGTAGGTCTGGAAGCTGCGTCCGTCGGTGAGCTGCCCGGTGACGGTGCGACCCATGATCGTCACGTCACGCACACGACCGCCATTCACCTCAGAGATGAAATCCGAATACGCCACGGGTGCCGCCGCAGGGCGGTTCGAACCGGGCTGGAACAGGTTGAACAGAACAACCAGCAGCAGCGCGATGATAACCCAGAGGGCGAGATTACGTCCAAAATTGCTCATGTCATTCCCCGGCCTTTGCGGCCAAACAAACCTGTCCGTCTCCGGACCTGCACGCCGACTCCCTAAGCCATCGGCGCTGCTGCCAAACACATAGGATGCCACCTGCGAAAGTGCATCCCCGGGCAGACGCATAGTCTCGCGCGATCAGATGCTGCCCGGCAACGGGAAAAACGGCGCGGAAGCGGCGGAACGCGCTGGAGAGAACACAAATTCGTGCAGAACTGCTGGATATTTCGTCAACAACACCCCGTTGCGGCGCAACACTGGCAGGCAGCGCGCGATGATCATGGGCAAGATTTCACGTAACCGCGGCGTGTCATCCCCCCAACACCCAACGTCGCACCCCTCTGGAACCGCCGTTGAGAGCCGCCATCTGCCGTCCCAGAGCACCGCTTCCCGCGCCGGGACCGCCCCCTCACAGGCCGCAGGCTCACGCACCATCAGCAGCCCAGGACCGTAGCGACCGGCAGGCACGAGTTGCGCCCCCGCCAATGTCCCAGGCCGGAGATCGGCGGCGAGGTCGCGCAGTCGCTCCACCGAGACCGGAAAATTCGCACCGCTGATCATCCCGACCAAAGCTGCCAGCGCCTCTGGGGAAAGCCTGCTCTGGCGCAGATGGGCATAGCCGTGCGGATAGATCGCGACATTCTGCGCGAGTTCCTCGGCAATCTCCGCCTCTCGCCTCGCCCGCGCCACGCCGCGTGCCTGGGCGGAGAGCACCAAGGCCCGCGTCGCCAGCCCGTCCCCAGCTGGATCGGACCGCAATGCGCGCAGCCGAGCGCGTTGCTGCGACGGGTCGCGGTTGGAGGGGTCCTCCACCCAGTCGATCCCGGCCGCACGCAATGTCGCGCGCAGCCGCTCGGGCGGGATGGCGAGCAAGGGGCGCAGGCGGCGGACAGAGAGCGTCTCGACCAGAGCCGCCATCCCGGCCAGCCCAGCCTCGGCGCTGCCCGCCAGCAGCCGCATGGCCACTGTCTCGGCCTGATCGCCCGCGTGATGGCCGAAGACGAGATGCAGAATGCCGCGCCGCGCGCATTCCGCCTCCAGCACTCTGTGCCGCGACAGCCTGGCACGTTCGGCAAGGCTGGGGCCGCGCGCGAGATCGGTCAGCGTGAGTTTTTCGGCGGGAATGCCAATCCCAGCCAAACGCCTCAACGTCAGATCCGCTTCAGCAGCCGACTCGGCGCGCAGCCCGTGATCGACCACCAGCCCCAGCACGCCGCCACCGCGTCCGGCAACCCACTCCCGCAGCAACAGGGCGGTGGCGAGAGAATCTGCCCCGCCGGAGACCGCGACTGCCACCAGCGGCTGTGTCTCGAACGGACCGAGCCCATCCATCAGGGCTGCGAATTCCGCAGCCTTCAGCGCGTCCCGGCGGTCAGCGCTCAGTTGCACCCGTTCGACGTGCGCACGGCGGCAGCCTTGGCTGCGATGTCGGCGCGCGGGCTGGGGAAATTGGCGTTCAGCGAGTTGAGCGCCACACAGGCCGCGTGCTTGTCGCCCAGCGCCGATTGCGAGTTGGCCAAGCCGAGCAGCGCATCCTGCGCGTGTGAGCCCTGCTTGTTGGCCTGATAAAGATTGCCATAGGCAAGAGCGGCATCAACATTGCGCTTCTCGCCAGCCAGCGACTGGGCGAGCAGGAACTGCGCATCGTAATTGCGCGGCGAGGTTTTCGGCACTTCGCGTGCGGCCTGTTCGGCTGCGGCGTAATCACGCCGCGCCAGCGCCGCGTTGCCTTCCTGGATCATCTGATCCGGCGAACGCGGACCGGCCGTCGGAGCCTGCGCGATCGGCACCGGCAGAGCGGGCAGCGACGGCTTGACGGGCACGGTGCCGAGATTGGCAGGCGGTGGGCTCAGCGTCGATGCGGCCCCCGGGGCAGGCGCGGTCGTGCCTGGTTTGGCCGCAGCCCCGGCCACGCCGCCATTGTCCAGGCGGAACTGCAGATCGGCGAATTGCTTGGCGACTTCGTCGTGCTCGCGCTGATTGGCATTGGCCATCTCGTCCATCCGTCCGTTGAGCACACGCACCTGATCTTCCAGGCGGGCAAGACGCTCGATCACCGAAGTCATCAACTCGGAGTTCGAATTGGCTTGCTCGGAGGACGATGACTGACGACGACTGCCACCCAGCAGGCTGCCACCGGAGCTGCCGCCGGTATTGTCACGCAATTCGCCGATATCGCGGCGAAGTTCGGAAATCTGGTTCTGCAACGCGATCCCTTCGCGCGACTCGATCTGGGCGAAGGCGGGGGTGGAGGCCAGCAGGCCGAACAGGGCGATGGCGGACAGCGAGGACGCGAATTTCATGAGATCACCTCTAGGTTCGCCAGATAGGCAAGTTCTGTGGCGAGATGAAGGTGAAAAATCGGCGTTTGGCAAATACAGCACGAAAAAACCGGCGACCCGAAGGTCGCCGGTTCCATTCGTAACGCGGCCTGGATTCGTATTAGCGAACCGAGGTGGTGGCGTTGCGGTTCTGCGCCCAGGCGGCTTCGTTCGAACCAACAGCGGTCGGACGGTCCTTGCCGTAGGAGATCGCGGTGATGCGGGTCGAAGCAACGCCCTTGGCGACCAGGTAGTCGCGCGAAGCAGCGGCGCGCTTCTGGCCGAGAGCCTGGTTGTATTCTTCGGTGCCGCGCTCGTCGCAGTTGCCAGCGATCTGCACGTTGTTCTGTGCATACTTGGCGAGCCAAGCGGCCTGACGATCAAGCGTCGCCTTGCCGTCGGACTTCAGGCTGCTCTGGTTGAAGTCATAGAAAACGCGGTCGCCAACATTGGCCACCAGGTCTTCCTGGCTGCCCGGAACGATGCCCGAGCCATTAGCCGTGGCGCCGCCACCCGACTTCGCGGTGTCGTCCGAGCACGCGGCCAGCAGAGCCACGGCAGCGAAAGCGCCCAGAATTTTTACGTTCATCGATGTGCGTCCCTGAGAGGAGTTCGAAACTGGGTTAAACCCCCGGGGCGATACCCCCGCCGGGTTAGACATTGCGTTTGAAGCCATTCGGAAACGTCGAGAAACGGTCCGTATGAACTGCGAGGGGAATTAGCCCCCTGAGCCAAAGTCGGTCAAGGTAGAGTGTCATCCGCGCCACACATGACTTCTATGCCGTGGCAAGGCTGCAACGCTTTTGGACCCGCACCCGACTTTCTCAGGTCAAAAGCGGTCCCCAAGACGGTTCGGACGCATCCGTCGGGGTGGGAATCTGGCGCTCGTTGAAGCCGGTGATGTCGACCGAGACCAGACGGGCGCTAAACCCGGTGCCGCGATTGTCACGCGCCGGAGTCTCGCGCCAGAACATGATCACCCGCCCGTTCGGTGCGAAAGTCGGGCCTTCTACATAATAGCTCTCCGACAGAATCCGCTCACCCGAGCCATCGGGGCGCATCACGCCGATGGCAAACGTGTTCTGGAACAGCCGGGTATAGGCGATAAGATCGCCGCGCGGGCTCCAGACCGGTGTTGCATAACGGCCATTGCCGAAGCTGATGCGCTTCTGGCCCGAGCCATCGGCGTTCATCACGTAAAGCTGCTGGTCGCCGCCACGGTCGGAATTGAAGACGATCTGCGTGCCGTCGGGGCTGAAGCAGGGCGAGACGTCGATAGAGCCGGAATTGGTCAATCGCGACGCCCGGCGCGAGGCCAAATCGACGGTGTAGATGTCGGCGTTCCCGCCCGGGGTGGACTGCGCCATGATCACCGAATTGCCATCGGGCGCGAAGCGCGGCGAGAGCGTCATGCCATTGAACTCGCCCAACACCGATTGGCGCTTGGTGTCGAGGTCGAACATGTAAACCCGCGGGCGATTGTTCTGGTAGCTCATGAACGCCACCTTGTCCTGCGACGGGTGGAAGCGCGGGGTTTTGGCGATCCAGGTGCCGTCGGTGAGGAAGGAATTGTTCTCGCCGTCCTGATCCATGATCGCCAGACGCTTCACCCGGCGGTCACGCGGACCGGAGCCTGCGACATAGACGATCCGGGTGTCGAAATAGCCTTTCTCACCCAGCAGACGCTCATAGATCACGTCGGAGATGATGTGCGCGATGCGGCGCCAATTGACCGACTCGGTGCTGTAGGCGGTGCCTTGGATTTGCTGGCCGGGCAGCACGTCCCACAGACGGAACTCCACGCGCACCTTGTTGCCGCCCTGGCTTTCCACACGACCGGTGACCAGCGCCTGCGCGCCGATGCCCTTCCAATTGGCGAAAACCGGAACGTCGCCGGTCTGCTGGCCAATGAAAGCCTGCGGGTCGATGGCGCGGAACAGGCCGGAGCGGGCGAGGTTGTTGGTGATCACGCCGGCGATATCGTTGCCGAGGCGCTGCGCCTCACCGTCGCCGCCGGCGAAGGCCGGGATGGCAATCGGGATCGGATCGATGCGTGCGCGATCCACCACGATGGCACTGTCCACCGGGGCACCGGCGACCTGGGCGTAGAGCCGATTTGGCAGAATCAGCGCGGCAGCGCCCACCGCCAGACCACGGCGGCTGAGCGCGAAGCCCTTTGTGGTGAGGTCGGGAAGCGGAAGAGCGGGGATTTCAGGCTGGCTCATGATTGCACCCGTGGGTTGGTTGGAACCGTTAGAACGCCATTGAACGGCGTCGGATCAAGGCTGAAACAGGAATGTCAATTTCTGCACGCTGCCGAGTTTCTCCGGTGGTAGCGGCAGATCGGCACAGCGTGGATTCAATATGGCGCGCTGGGCACGTTCAAAGAAGGCAAGCAAACGCGGATCCGATTGCACACGCGATTTGTCGGAATCGGCGACTTGCACGATGCGCGCAGTGCCGGCCTGATCAGTGGTGACGGTCAGACGCACGCTCATCTTCTCCAGATCGAGTGCGCCTGCATCCTTGGTCCAGCATTCGCGCACCTTGTCGCCAATCCCGGTCCGTTGCTGGGCGGTGAGATCATTGTTGATATCACCATCCGGACTGCCGCCGCCCTTCGGCGCGCCACCGGCCGTCGGGTTGGCCTTGGCCTTGGGCGGCTGCTGCTGTTTCTGCAACGCCTTCAGCTTCTCCAGCGTGTTGAGCAGTTCGTCACTCTCAGGAGTGGCGTTCTTTGTCTGATTGGGCTGCGTCTTCGGCGGCGCGGGTTTCGGCGGCTCGGGCTTCGGCGGCTCCGGCGGCGGCGGCGGCGGCTCGGGCACCGGCTCGGCCTTGTCCGGCGGCGGCGGCGGTGGTGGCGGCGGAGGGGGCGGGGGCGGCGGAGGAGGCGGCTCCTCCGGCTGCTTTTTCGGCGGCTCGGGCGCAGGCTGCGGTTGGGGCGACGGCGTGACCTGATCGGCCGGGGCCGGCACCTCGGAGGGTTTCTTTGCCTTGATCGCCTGTTGCGGCGGGCCGACGGCATCAATTGAGATACTGACTTCCTGCGGCTCCGGATCAGGCTGCGGCAGCGGCAGGCCGACCAGCGCCACCGTGAGCAGCAGCGCGTGCAGAGCCGCCGAGACCCCGGCAAATCGCCGCATTCGCCGCTCGCTCAAGCGCATGGCCTGTGTCAGTTCTTCTTGGCGGCGGGAGCGGTGCCAGCGCCGGACGGGTCGCTGAGCAACGCCAGATGGGTGAAGCCACCCTGGGTGATTGTCGCCATCACCTGCAGCATCCGCCCATAGGAATTGCCCTTGTCACCACGCACCAGAATCTTCTTGTCCGACTTGCCCTGGCTGATCGCAGAGAGCTTGGGCACCAGATCCTCAAGTTCCATCTTCTCGTCCTGGAGGAAAATCTGGCCGGTGGCGTCCACCGAGATGGTCAGCGGCTTGTCGTCCTGCGGTGCCGGGGCGGCCTCGGCTTTCGGCAGATCGACATTGACCGAGGCGGTGAGCAGCGGTGCGGTGACCATGAAAATGATCAGCAGCACCAGCATCACGTCCACCATCGGCGTGATGTTGATCTCCGCCATCGGGCGGTAGCGCCCGCGCTTCCCGTTGCCGCCCATCAGACCCCCTGCCATGGCTCAGGCCCTCTCCTCGGACTGACGCGACAGGATCGCGCCGAACTCGGTGGAAAAACCTTCGAGACGTCCGGCAAACCGGGCCAGCATGGTGCCGATGGCGTTGTAGGCCAGCGTGGCCGGGATGGCGGCGACCAGACCGATGGCGGTGGCGAACAGCGCCTCCGCGATGCCGGGGCCGACGGTGACGAGGCTGGTGTTGTGCTGCATCGAGATCGCCGTGAAGGTGTGCATGATCCCCCACACCGTGCCGAACAGACCCACGAAGGTCGCCGACGAGCCGACCGAGGCGAGGAAGACCATCCAGCGCTCCAGCCGTTCGATCTCGCGCTGGATCGTCACGTTCATCGCGCGGTCAACGCGCTCCCGCACGGCCGATTTGGACAGATCGGCTCCGACCACACGCAGCGAGCGACGCCATTCCGCCATCGCGGCACCGAACACGGCGGCCATCGGATGGGTCGGCTTGGCGCCTTCCAACTCGTAGAGGTCATCCAACGAGCCGCCGGACCAGAACTTGTCCTCGAATCCGTCGGCCGCCTTGTTGGCGCTGCGCAGCGAGGTGATTTTCTCGAACACGATGGCCCAGACCCAGACCGAGGCGAACAGCAGGGCGATGATCACCAGCTTGACGACGATGTCCGCCTGCATGAACAGGCCGGGGATCGACAGATCCGTCAGCGGAATCCCGCCGGGAGTCGCAAGATTGGAAGCGTCAACTACTCGATCCACGTCTCACCTCTCTCAGAGATCGGCGGCCAGCCGCGCCAGCGCCGTCCGCCACTCGGGCGGAATACGGCCCGGTCGGCCGCTCATTTCCTGCACACAGGCCAGTTGGACCACCGCGTCCACCAGCAACACCCCATCGCGCGTCACACGCTGGCCCAGTTCCAACGACGCCCCGCGCTCGGAGCGCAGAATCGTCTCGACAACCAGCGAATCGTCCAGACGCGCGGGGCTGACATAATCCAGATTGACGCGGCGCACCATGAAGATGAGTCCATGTTCCGCCTGGAGTCGCGCATGGGCTACTCCCAGATCGCGCAGGGCTTCGGTGCGGCCACGTTCCAGGAAACGCAGGTAATTGGCGTAGTAGACCACGCCGCCAGCATCAGTGTCCTCGTAATAGACGCGCAACGGATGACGGTGCATCGCCTACTCCGGGTCCAGCTCAAGCATTGGCTGCGAGCCGGGCGGCGGCATGAGGCCGAGATGTTTCCAGCCGCGCTCGCCCAGCATCCGCCCACGCGAGGTGCGCAGGATCAGACCCTCTTGGATCAGATAGGGCTCGATGACGTCTTCCAGCGTGTCGCGCGCTTCGGCCAAAGCGGCGGCGAGGGTCTCAACACCCACCGGCCCGCCGCCATGATGCTCGGCCATGCGGCGCAGATAGCGGCGGTCCATCGCGTCGAGGCCGATCGGATTGACATCAAGGCGGCGCAGCGCCGTGTCGGCGATCTCTCGTCCCACCCTGCCCTCACCCTCCACCAGCGCGAAATCGCGCACCCGGCGGAGCAGGCGTCCGGCGATGCGGGGGGTGCCGCGTGAGCGCTTGGCGATTTCGTTGGCTCCATCGGGCGCGAGGTCGAAGCCGAGTTTGTCCGCCCCACGTGCGACGATGCGGGCGAGTTCCTCCGGCGTGTAGAACACCAGCCGCAGCGGAATGCCGAAGCGGTCCCGCAGCGGGGTTGCGAGCAATCCGGCGCGCGTGGTCGCGCCCACCAACGTGAACGGGGCAAGATCGATGCGCACCGAGCGGGCGGCGGGGCCTTCGCCGATGATCAGATCGAGTTGGAAATCCTCCATCGCCGGGTAGAGGATTTCCTCGATGGCCGGTTGCAGACGGTGGATTTCGTCGATGAACAACACGTCGCGCGGCTGGAGATTGGTCAGGATTGCCGCGAGATCGCCCGCGCGTTGGATCACCGGGCCGGAGGTGGCGCGAAAGCCGACGCCGAGTTCGCGGGCGACGATCTGGGCGAGCGTGGTTTTGCCCAATCCTGGCGGGCCGTGCAGGAGAACGTGATCCATCGCCTCGCCGCGCGCGCGCGCGGCCTGGATGAAGATCGAGAGGTTTTCGCGCGATGCTTTCTGGCCGGTGAAATCGGCGAGGGTTTGCGGGCGCAGCGCACCTTCGCCGGAATCTTCCTCGGTGCGTTCGGGGGTGATCGGGCGGTCTTCAGACATATCGCGTCACCAATTCGA
>CAITEF010000596.1 GCA_903891315.1 uncultured Rhodospirillales bacterium
GGCTGGAGCTATAGATTTGGACGCTCCAGAGACCGTGAGGTCGCCTTTCTGGGCGCCTATTCCCACTCGATCGTGCCCGGCGGCTTGGAGGTGATGTCGTAGGTGACGCGGTTGATGCCGCGCACTTCGTTGACGATGCGGCCGGAGACGCGGGAGAGGAAGGCCATGTCGTAGGGGTAGATATCGGCGGTCATGCCATCCGTGCTGGTCACCGCGCGCAGGGCGCAGACATGGTCATAGGTGCGGCCATCGCCCATCACGCCCACCGTGCGGACCGGGAGTAGCACAGCAAAGGCCTGCCAGATCGCATCATAGAGCCCGGCGTTGCGGATTTCTTCGAGATAGATCGTGTCGGCTTTGCGCAGAATATCGAGCTTCTCGCGGGTGATCGCGCCGGGGATGCGGATTGCCAGACCAGGGCCAGGGAATGGGTGGCGGCCGACGATGCTTTCGGGGATGCCGAGTTCGCGGCCGAGCCTGCGGACTTCGTCCTTGAACAGCTCCCGCAGCGGCTCGACGAGCTTCATCTTCATCCGCGCCGGGAGGCCGCCGACATTGTGGTGGGATTTGATGGTGACTGACGGGCCGCCGGTGAAGGAGACGCTCTCGATGACGTCCGGATACAGCGTGCCTTGGGCGAGGAAATCGGCGCCGCCGATCTTGGCGGCTTCCTGGTCGAAGACGTCGATGAACAGGCCGCCGATGGTCTTGCGCTTCTGCTCGGGGTCGGTGACGCCGTCGAGCGCGTTGATGAACATGTCGGACGCGTCGACATGGACGAGCTTGATGTTGAAGCGGTCGCGGAAGGTGGTGACGACCTCCTCGGCCTCACCGGCGCGGAGCAGGCCGTGATCGACGAAGATGCAGGTGAGCTGGTCGCCGATGGCCTCGTGGATCAGCACGGCGGCCACTGACGAGTCAACGCCGCCGGAGAGGCCGCAGATCACGCGCGACGAGCCGACTTGTTCGCGGATCTTGGCGATCTGCGCGTCGCGATAGCCGCCCATCGACCAATTGTCGGTGCAACCGGCGACGCCATGGGTGAAGTTGCGCAGGAGTTGTGCGCCGTGCGGGGTGTGGACCACTTCAACGTGGAACTGCGTGGCGTAGAAGCGCCGTGCGTCGTCGGCGATGGCGGCGAAGGGCGCGCCTTCGCTGACGGCAACGGGCTTGAAGCCCTCGGGAAGTTTGGTCACGCGGTCGCCATGGCTCATCCAGACCTGCTCGCGGCCACCTTTTTCCCAGACGCCGTGGAAGAGGTCGCACGGTTCGGTGATGTCGACATAGGCGCGGCCGAATTCGCGTTCGTGACCGGCTTCGACCACGCCGCCGAGCTGGGCGCACATGGTCTGCTGGCCGTAGCAAATGCCGAGGACGGGAACACCCATGGTGAACACAACCTCCGGCGCGCGCGGGCTGCCTTCGTCGAGCACCGAGGCGGGGCCGCCGGAGAGGATGATGGCGCGGGGGGCGAAGGCGGTGATGCGGTCAGCCGACGCGCTGTAGGGCCAGATTTCGCAATAGACGCCGCTCTCACGGACCCGGCGCGCGATCAACTGCGTCACCTGGCTGCCGAAATCCAGGATGAGAACGCGGTCGGTGTTTTCGGCTTGGGTCATGGCGGCATCCTGCGAAAAGGGATGCAGCGCGTTGCACCACAGAGTGCCCCGCGCCGCAACAATGCGTTCGTCTGGTCTGGGTTACGCGCCGTCCCAGAGAGTCTCGATCGGGTCCCAGACATAGGCGACCTGGATGAGCGGCACGCCCGCCCAGTGAATGCCGGTCTCGCGATCCTGGACGCCGCCGAGATGGTCGTAGAAGAAGCGGCTCGAGTTGTCGCGCAGCACCCACAGGAATGCGCTTTGACATCCGAGGGCTGCAAGATAGGCACCAGCATGCGAGATCAGCTTCCGCCCGCCACCGATCTCGCGGTAATCGTCGAGCAGATAGAGTGTCTGGATCTCGCCCTGGGCCGGTGCGCCGATGCGGGCGCGGCGGGCGGTGGTGAAGCCGACCACGCGGCCGGGGGTGCCGGAGGTCGCTACGAACACGCCCTCGCCGATGCGGATCGAGGCGGCATAGCCCGCGGCCTCACGCTCGACCGACAATCCCGCAAGATAGCCATCGGGCAGGATGCCGGGATAGGCGCTGCGCCAGGAGGCGACATGCACCGCGCCAATGGCGGGGGCGTCCTCCAACACGGCGCGGCGGACGGCGAGTTGGCTCACGCGACCCGCTCCAACACCGCCGTGAAAAACCCGTCGGTGTTGTGCCGCAGCGGGGTGAGGGAGAGATATGGGCCGGGGCCAGGACATGGTGCCGGTCCGGGCCAGATCTCGGTGAGGTTCAGCACCCGGAAGCCGGGGTTCTCGGCAACGAAGCGATCAATCTGCGCCTCGTTCTCCTCCCGCAGGATCGAGCAGGTGGCGTATATGACCCGCCCGCCAATCTTGGCGAGCTTGGCGGCGGTGGCCAGGATCATGTGCTGCTTCGTGACGAGTTCGGACAGATCGGTCGATTTCAGCCGCCCGCGTGCATCCGGGTTGCGACGCCAAGTGCCGGTGCCGGTGCAGGGGGCATCGACGAGCACGCGGTCGAAACTGCCCTCGCGCCTTTTCGCCCATTTGTCGCCGGGCTCGACGAGGTGGCGCTCGACATTGTGCACCCCTGCCCGCCGCAGCCGCTTCACCGCGCCTTCAAGGCGCTTGTCATGCACGTCGCAGGCGACGATGTGGCCACGGTTCTGCATCGTCATGGCGAGGGCCAGCGTCTTGCCACCAGCGCCCGCACACCAATCGACGACCCGCATCTCGGGTCGCGCGTCGGCGAGAAGGGCCACGAGTTGGCTGCCCTCGTCCTGGATTTCGACCAGACCGGATTGGAAGGCAGCGCCTGTCGAGACCGGGCGGCGGCCCTCAACGCGCAGGCCCCAGGGAGAGAGCGGTGTCGGTTTGGCCTCGATGTCCTCGCGGGCGAGTGCGGCAATCGCGTCCTCGCGGGTGCCCGCCAGCAGATTGACGCGCAGATCGAGCGTGGCGGGCGAGTCCATCGCGGCCATCTCATCGCGGAGATCGTCACCGAACCGGGCGACCAGGGATTCGAGCAGCCATTCCGGGCACTCGACCGCGACATCGTCGGGCATCGCCGGATGGACCAGCTTGCGGCCTTCAAGCTTGGACAGGCCGGAGGATTCTTCGCCGTTCAACGGCGAGGGGGCGAACTGTCCGCCGGAGAAGCTCTGCTTGAGGCCGGTCAGCGCCCAGCCCTCCAGCATCAACGAGGCGGCGACATACAAACGCGGACCGGGCCGCAGATTGATATGATGCAGCCACCAGATCAGCCGACGCCTGCTGCGCATGATCGTCCAGACCCGCTCGGACACCGCCCTACGATCGCCGGAGCCGATGAAGCGTCGGTCGCGGAAATAATCATTGGCCACCGCATCGGCGGGCCGCTTGGTGGCGCTGTCGATGGCGGCGATCAGTTCGATGGCGGCGGAGAGGCGCGCAGCGGGTGTCACGTGATGGATGCCGCCAGTTCGTCGAGGGTGCCGATTTCGGTGGCAGAGGCACGCAGGCCGTATTCGTCGGGCTGTCCGGTGCGGTTGCACCACGCCACTCGGAAACCGTTCGCGCCGGCCGCAAAGGCGTCCCAGGCATTGGAGGAGACGAAGACGAGCTTGGAGGCGTCGCCGCCGAGCCGGTTGACCGCCAGCGCATAGACCCGAGGATCGGGCTTGAAGATGCCAGCCGATTCCACGCTGAGCACCTCGTCGAGCAGCAATTCCAAGCCCGCCGCCTGCACGCCTTGGCGCAGCATGTTCGGCTCACCATTGGAGAGAATCGCCGTTGGAATTCCCCTCGCCCGCAGCGCGCGCAGCACGCCTGGAACTTCCGGATAGGCGGAGAGCGCACGATAGGCCTGGCGCAGGTCAGCTAGCAGTGCTTGATCGGTGATGCCGAATTTGCGCGCCACAAAATCCAGCGCTGCGTCGGTCAGCACCGAGAAATCCCGATGATGCGCAGCCCCGGTCAGGCTGCGGATCCAGGTGTATTCAAGCTGCTTGGACCGCCATGCCGCGCTGATGTCTGCCCAGTTTGGCCCGATGCGCTCGGCATGGCGCTGCATGGCCGAATGCACGTCGAGCAACGTCCCATACGCATCGAAGACAACGCCATGCACCGCCACCGCTCAGCCCTCCTGACGATAATTCGGCGCTTCGCGCGTGATCGCCACATCATGCACATGGCTCTCACGCAGGCCAGCGCCAGTGATGCGGCGGAACTTGGTGTTCGCCTGCAGATCGGCCACCGTCGCCGCACCGGTGTAGCCCATGCCTGCCTTCAGACCGCCGACGAGTTGATGCAGCACCGCCGAGGTTGGCCCCTTATAGGCAACGCGGCCTTCGATGCCTTCCGGCACCAGCTTCAGCGCGTCCTTCACTTCCTGCTGGAAATAGCGATCCGCCGAGCCGCGCGCCATCGCCCCCAGGCTGCCCATGCCGCGATAGGATTTGTAGGAGCGGCCCTGGTAGAGGAACACTTCGCCCGGCGCTTCGTCGGTGCCCGCGAGCAGGCTGCCGATCATCACGCTGTCGGCCCCGGCGGCGATGGCTTTCACGATGTCACCCGAAGTCCGCACGCCACCATCGGCAATCGAGGGGACGCCGTATTCGCGGCATTTCGCCGCCGTCTCCATCACGGCGGTGAATTGCGGCACACCAACGCCCGCGACGACGCGGGTGGTGCAGATCGAGCCTGGTCCGATGCCGATCTTCACCGCATCAGCGCCGGCCTTGATCAAAGCCTCAGCCGCCTCGGGTGTTGCCACATTGCCCGCGATGATCTCGACCGCGTTGGACATGTCCTTGATGAAACGCACGGAATTCAGCACGCCCTGCGAATGGCCGTGTGCGGTGTCGATCACCACGACATCGACTTCAGCCTCAACGAGTGCCCGCGCACGCGCATGCCCGTCCTCGCCCACGCCGGTTGCGGCCGCCACGCGCAAGCGGCCGAGCGCGTCTTTGTTGGCAAGCGGATGCGTCTGCGCCTTGTCCATGTCCTTGACGGTGATCAGGCCGACGCAGCGATACTGGTCATCGACCACCAGCAGCTTCTCGATGCGGTGGCGATGCAGCAGGCGGCGCGCTTCCTCCGGCTTGATGTCGGCTTCAGCGGTGATCAAATTCTCCCGAGTCATCAGTTCGTAAACGCGCACCGACGGGTCGGTGGCGAAGCGCACGTCGCGGTTGGTCAGGATGCCGACAAGGCGGTTGGTGTCGCGTTCGACCACCGGGATACCGCTGATATGGTAATGCGACATCAGGTTGCGCGCATCGAGCAGCGTCTGGTCTGGATGAATGGTGACCGGGTTGATCACCATGCCCGATTCGAACTTTTTCACCCGATGGACATTGGCCGCCTGCTCCTCGATGGAGAGGTTCTTGTGGATGACGCCGATCCCGCCATTCTGCGCCATCGCAATCGCCATGGCACTTTCGGTAGATCGGAACACACGTCTGAACTCCAGTCACATTAC
>CAITEF010000597.1 GCA_903891315.1 uncultured Rhodospirillales bacterium
ACTGCGTTCCTCGCAACGACGGGAGGACTAAAGCCCGTAAGCCCGCTTTGCCTTCCGCACCAGATAATCGAAATTCACTTGGAACTGATCCGGCCGCGTGACCTTGTGGCGCAGGGCGAGCACGTCCTCTTGGGGGAATTCAAAGCCGTCGAGGCCGATATTGCTCGCCAGCAACTGGATGCGGCATGCCTCTTCCAACATCACGCAATTCACCACCGCCTCGGCGAGCGACCCACCGCAGATCACCACGCCATGGCTGCGCATCAGCACGGCGTTCTCGGCCCCAAGGCATTTGGCCACAGCGGCGCCTTGCGCCTTGTTGCGGATCAAATCCATCGTCTCGGTGAACACCGGCAGATGGCCCGAGAACATCGCACCGCCCTGGTTGAGCGGGCGCAACAGATGGCCGGTCGCCGAGAAGGCAATCGCGTGCAGCGGGTGGCAGTGGATGACGGCGTTCACATCCGGGCGGACGCGGAAGATCTCGGAATGGATGTAGCGCTCGCTGTGCGGTCGCGATGTTCCGGCGACGATCTCGCTCTCCAGATCGATGGTGAGGATGTTCTGCTCGGTGATCTCATCAAAGCCGATCGAATGCGGCTTCATGAAGTAGTGCTCGGGTGTGCCGGGCACGCGGACGGAGACATGGCCGCGTGTCATGTCGCCGAAGCCTTGATGTTCCAGCACGAGGCCGGACTCGATCAGTTCCTGGCGGGCTTTGGCGATCTCGGTCATTTCGTGTCGGCTCCTGTGATGGCGATCGAAGGGTTGTGGCGGATCATCATGTCCTGGATGGCGAATTCGCAGGCCGTGTGCAGGTCCTCCACCTGCCCGCGCGACAGGTGCAGGCTCATCCAGCCCAGTTCGGAATGGAAGAAGCAAAGCTCTAGCATCGGGGCATCGGTGGCCGGGCGGACATGCCAGAGGAGATTGTCGAGGTGGAGCAAGCGGGCTGGGTCGCTTGGCGGGCTGGCCGGGAAGGCGGGCGGATCGGCGGTGCTCATGGCGTCCCCTCCAGGGCGTATTGATGGGCGAGGCGGACCGACGCGCCCTGTTCGGCGGAGCGCACGACCGCGAGACAGACTTCCAGATTGGCCAGGCCCCAGCGCCCGTCATGCAGCATCGCCCGTCGCCCGCTGAGGCTGTCGGTGAATTCCTCCAGCAGCATCGCGTGCGGAATCTGCCCGGCGGGAAGAGCAATCTCCTCGCGGCCATCGGGAGAATAGACGATCAGCCCGGTCGGCGACTGGCGGATATCGCCGCGCTCGCAGGTGACGATGGTCAGCCCGAAATGCGGCTGAAACGCGCCGCGCATCTTGTCGGACGCATTGGCGCGGCTTCGTTTCGCTTGGGCGACATCGGCGGGCGGGACGCGCAGGCTCGGCACGGTCGGTGGTTCCACCGCCCCCCATTCGCCGATGCCTTGGGTGAGTTCGGCCATGCCGAGACCGCCATAGCCGCTGTAGAACGCTGATGCCGTGGCGCCGGAGGCGAAGCGGAGAAAGGCCTGGTGCGCGCCGATGCCGGGGCGGTTCGGGTCCCAGTCGAAGGTTTGTGCGGTGACGTCGACGAGATCGCCGCCGCCGAGCAGGCGGATGATGTCGAATTGATGCGCGCCTTGGCGCATGACCACGCCACCGCCTTGGCTGGCGTTGAGTTCGTCGGGGCGGCGCGGGCGATACATCCAGTCGGTGTAGGCGGCGGTCTGGATCAACCGCACCCGACCGAGGCGACCGGAGGCGATGAGGGCGCGCATCTGCTGGATTGGCAGGTCGAAGGAATGCGAATGGCCGATCAGCAACGCTTTTTCGGCGCGTTCACTGGCCGCCAGGATCAACTGCGCTTCGGCGAGATTGGTCGCCATCGGCTTTTCGAGAATGACGTGCTTGCCCGCGGCGAAGGCCGCCATGGCGTGTTCGGCGTGCAGCGTGGTGGGGGTGGCGATGATCACCGCGTCGAGGCCAGGATGCGTGAGCATCGATTCCAGCGACGAATAGGCGGTGACGCCCGGCGGGGTTGTGGCGTTGGGATCGGGGTCGGAGACGGCGACCAGTGACGCGTCATCCCGCGCCAGCAAAGGCGGGATGAAGGCAAGGCCTGCGGTGCCGAGACCGGCGATGCCGAAGCGGATGGTCACAACCAAAATTCCGTAGGGCGGACCAGCACAGCGCCGTCCGCCGTCTTGCCGCATCTCTGACAAAGGCGGACTGCGCTGCGCTGGTCCGCCCTACGATGACGACGAGCGACGAAATCAGCCCGCAAGACGGATCGGCCCAGGCCTTGGCGTCTCGAAGATGTCGATCAGATCCTGGGCAATCGGCGAGAAGCGGCCATGGGTGCGCAGCAGGAATTTGCCGAACCCGTCGGAGAAATGGTGCTTGTCACGCTCGTTCGGCAGATCGATGCAGGTATTCTGAGCCGGATCGCGCACCGTGCCCATCGGGTCCTCACCGTTGGCCACTTTCTGCAACTCGCGACGCAGCATGCGGCGATAGAGGGCTATGCCCTGATCGGTGGAACCGAGATTTTCCAGCGTGCGATCTGCAATCGGCCCCTGCGTCACCCAGGCCATCATGTCCTGATTGTCCACTGTCTCGACCAGGAACGCGCCGTCCTTGTCGTAGAGCGGGACGTCATAGAGATGCACTTTGCCCTTCAGATGCTCGGGGATCTTGGAAGAGTCCTGCGGCTGATAGGCGGTGAACCACATATGCATCGTGTGGGTGTCGTCCACCGGCACCCGGATTTGGAAGGCGTAGGAGCGCAGATGCGCGTCGCCATTGCCGACGGCAAGCATGATCGGGAAGACAATCGGGTGGCCGACTTTCCAGTCGTCACTCTCTTCGGACTGGCCGACCAGCAGGCGATGCTTGGTCATGCCCCATTCGAACTCCTTGAAAGCGATCTTGGCGTGATGCGCCGAGATCGCGACCTTGGCGCCTTCCTGTTCCTTGAGAAACTCATAGTGATGGCCGTGCAGCCACTCGGTGTGGATTGGATCGGCTGAGTTCTCCATGATCTGCAGCCAGTTGCATGGGATCAGTGTGCGACCAAGCATGCGCACGGTGCCCTCGGCGACAAAGCCGTCGAACCGGGGCAGCAGCGGCTGCTTCTCCGGCGGGCCCATATAGGTGAACAGCATGCCGCCGAGTTCCTCGACCGGATAAGCCGCCATCCGCATCTTTTCGCGGAAACCGGTTTTGCCGTTGTCGGTCTCGTTGGGCATGTCGGTGCAGTGGCCCTGTCCGTTGAATTCCCAGCCGTGATAGGGGCAGCGCAGACCTTCCTGCGTCGGAATCCCGTGCATCATCGATGCGCGGCGATGCGGGCATTGTTCGCCGATCAGGCCGCGGCGGCCTTGACGGTCCCGATACAGCACGAGATCCTCGCCCAACAGACGAACCTTCTTGGTCCATTTCTTGTCGAGCTCGCAGGAAGCCGCAATCGGCATCCAGTAGCGACGCATCAGCTCGCCCATCGGCGTGCCGGGGCCAACGCGGGTGAGCATGTCATTCTGTTCAGCGGTGAGCATGGGCTGCCCTCTTGCGATCCGTTTCCGTGCGAATTCTGTTGCAGGCTGGCGCCATGCAGTAAAATGATATTCTCTGATTATTGCATGCCGTGGAGTTATGGAGATGGCCGAACGCATTCCGGACACGTCGCAACTCCGTGCCGCGTTGGCTGTCTGGCATTTGGGTGGGGTGACGCGGGCGGCGCAGTATATCGGCCTGACCCAACCCGCAGTGAGCCGTCTGGTGCAGGCGTTGGAGGACGAACTCGGCTTTCTGCTGTTCACCCGCGACAACCGGCGGCTGGTGGTGACCGAGCCGGGGGCGGCGTTTCTGCGCGAGGCGGAGGGGGCGTTGGGCGGGCTGGAGCGATTGAGCGTGTTGGCCAGCTCGTTGCGGCGCGGGAGATCTGGCTTTCTGCGCATCGCTGCCGTCTCCGCTCTGGCGCATGGCCTCGCGCCGCGTGCGTTGGCGATGTTCAAACAGGACTATCCGGACCTCGCGGTCGAGGTGGAGGAGGCGGATCGGGTGATCCAGTTGGAGGGTCTCGCCTCGCGGCGCATCGATGTGGGGCTGGTGGCGTTGCCTGCCTCGGCACCGGGGTTGCGGGTGGAGATGATCGTCGAAGGCGAGGCGGTGTGTCTGCTGCCGGACACACATCCATTGGCCGCGATGGAGGTGCTCGACCCGCCGGCGCTGGCTGGTCAACGCTTTATCCGCCTCAACGAGCCGCGGTTGCTGCAATCGATGACGGATGCGGCTTTTGATCGCATGGGGCTGGCGCGCGCCGTGGCGGTTGCGGTGAATTCGACGCCATTGATGATCTCGTTTGTCGCCGAGGGGCTGGGCCTGGCGATCACCCATCGGATGAGCACCTTCGTGTTGCCGCACGGCGTAGTGGCGCGACCGTTCAGGCCTGCAATCAGCTTCGCCTATGCCGCGCTCAGACGAGAGGACGATCCGCCGAATGCGTTCATCGACGCCTATATTGCGCGGGTGCGCGAGGTTGGGCGGAATTGGGCCGAGCGTTGAGTTGGTTTGCGCCGGTGAACGGTGCCGTGTAGGAAATCCGAGCGCTTTAGGTCGAGACGGATTGCATGACCATCACACCGACACCTCGCATCGACTCACACCGCCTCTATGGAGTCGAGTTCTTGCGCGGCATGGCGGCGGTGCTGGTGATGCTCGCGCATGCGGCGCATATCATTTCAGATCACGGCGACCAGTCTCTCGGCAATTTCTGGCAGTTCGGTCGCGCCGGGGTTGATTTCTTTTTCGTCTTGAGCGGCTTCATCATTGCTCTTGTGCATGCCGAGGATATCGGATGCCCTCCCGCGTTCCGTGCCTTCTGGATCAAGCGGCTGGTACGGATCTACCCGCTCTATATCCTGGTGACGATTCCGTGGCTGCTGCTGCTCTGGATCAGCCCAACACCGGATCGTTCGGAGCGCGATGTGCTGCATGTGCTGGCCAGCCTGGTGCTGTGGCCGGAAGTGCCCGAGCCGGTGCTTGGCGTCGGCTGGTCGCTGCGCCACGAATTGGCATTCTACGCGATGTTCGGCGTCATGATCTGGCGCAGGCGGCTGGGTGAGAGTCTGATGCTGGTCTGGTTCGCGGTGATCCTGGTCGGCATGATCTACCAGATGTTTCAGGGCGAACCGCCGTTCGGCGGTGGGTCGCTCGGGACGGTGTTCCTGCGTGGCTTCAATCTCGATTTCATCTTCGGCATCGTCATCGCCCGCATGCTGCGGCGGGGGGCGTTGCCGCAGGCCAAGATGTTGCTGGCCGCCGGTGTGGTGATTTTCCTCGCCACCGGGATGTACGAATCATTTGGCCCTTCGGTGATGCATGAATGGCCGGTGCGGAACCTGTCCTACGCGCTCGGTGCCGCGCTGATGCTGGCTGGGATGGGCAGTTTGGACATGACCGGGATCAAGACGCCGCGATTGGCCATCCGTATCGGGGCCGCGTCCTATTCGATCTATCTGGTGCATCTGCCGGTGCTCGTGGTGCTGGAATTCTTCATGCGCTTTGTGCCGCACATCCACGAGATTCCGATCGAACTGCGCCACGCCGCAGCCGTTATGGTGACGCTGGTGATCGGTGTTGCCGCCAGCGAGATCGTCGAGCAGCCGCTGTTGCGCTGGATGCGCAAGCGGCTGCTGCCTCGACGCGATGCGCGGGTTACGCCGCAGCCAGTGGCCGCCAATCCCTGAAGAAGGCGGTGCCGATCTCGGCGGCGAGCAGGATCAGGTCGCGCTGCACGCCGTCGAGGAAGACATGCAGCCCGTCATGCACGATTTTCTCCACCGGACGACCCAACAGACCTGCGCGCAATTCCTCCACCCGTTCGAGCGCGCCGACGGTGCCGCGCAGACCGTAGCGGCTGCGCAACTGGCTCAGATGCCATTCCATCTGGCTCACGCAGACCGCGACACTGCGCGGAAACGCGGTGTCGCGCAGCAGGAAGGTGACGACATCGACCGGGGTGAACGCCGCACCCGCCACACGGCGGAAGGCGTGATAGCCGGCGGCGGCGCGCAGCACGCCGTTCCATTGCGTGAGTTCCGCCTGCTTGCGCTCCTCACTGCCGCCTTGCACCAACAGATGGTAGCGAATGTCGAGCAGACGCGTGGTCTGGTCAGCACGCTCGATCAGGCGGCCGAGCTGGTAGAATTCCCAG
>CAITEF010000598.1 GCA_903891315.1 uncultured Rhodospirillales bacterium
GGCCCGGATGGCGGCGTGCAAGTCGTCGATGGTGGCTTCTTCTAGGCAGAACTTGCCGCTCATGGGATGTCCTCCGCGTCCGTATCAATAATCGACCCTGGTGATTACCCAGCAAATGCCGTGCCAATCTCTGTAAATTCTGGCACGATACTTGCAGCGTAACATGGCAGCTTGATCCTTCTCTTTAACAAAGAGGTGCAAGATGCAGCGTCGCGATTTCTTGGCTGGCACTGGTGGTCTCGGCCTTGGCCTGATGGGGCTTCCCTCCGCTTCGCTGTCGCAGACACCTGAGCAGGTTCTGCGCATCGGCATGACGACCTCGGACGTGCCGACCACCGGCGGTATCCCAGATAACGGCAGCGAAGGCGGACGTTTTGCGGGTTATACGATCTATGACGCGCTGGTGAACTGGGATTTCACCAAGACGGATGATTTCGCCGACCTCACGCCGGGACTGGCGACGGAATGGCATATTGACCCTGACAACCATCTGCGCTGGATTTTTACCATCCGTCAGGGCGTGAAATTCCATGATGGTTCGCTGCTGGTGCCAGAGGATATTGTCTGGAATTTCGACCGCCATCTGAACAAGGAGGCAGCGCATTACGACAAGGTGCAGGCGGGCAGCTATCTGACTTACACCTCGGCGGTGAAGAAATATGAGGTGATCGGGCCGAACAAGGTTGCGCTCTACACTGCACAACCCTTCAGCATGCTGCCTTATTTGTTGTCACGCGTGTTCATCGTCAGCCCTCGCCAATATGCGAAAATAGGCAATTGGCAGGATTTCCGAGGTGCGCCCTCCGGCACCGGGCCGTTCAAATTGGTGCGGGTGATTCCGCGCACGTCGTTCGAAGTGGCGCGCAACGAGGAATATTGGGACCGCACGCGGGTGCCCAAGTTGGCCCGGATGATACTCTCCCCGGTGCCGGATGCGCTCACGCGCGTCGCGGCCCTGCAATCGGGACAGCTGGATTTCGTGGAATATCCCGCACCGGACACTATCCCGACGCTGCGCGCGGCGGGGTTTCAGGTGGTGACGAAGCCCTATCCGCATATCTGGGCGTGGCATGCAAGCAATGCCGAAGGCTCGCCCCTGCACGACATCCGGGTCCGCCGCGCGTTGAACTATGCGCTGGATCGCGATGCGATGGTGGCCTTGTTGTCGGGCACCGCGATTCCTGCGCGCGGCCCTTGGCCGGAGGGTTCGAAATATTTCGGCTCGCCCACCGAGCACTACAAATATGACCCGGCCAAGGCCCGCGCCTTGCTGGCGGAGGCGGGATATGGGCCTTCAAAAAAACTGAATATCAAAGTGCAGGTGCCAACCTCGGGTTCCGGCAACATGGTGCCGGTGCCGATGGCGGAGTTCGTGCAGCAGAACTTCGCGGAATTCGGCGTGGTGGTGGATTATGTGGTGTCCGAATGGGGGGCGGTGCTGAGCAATATGCGCCTGCGCGCCGACACCCTGACCAATCCGCGCATTGACGTGATCAATCACGGCCTGCCGATCTCCGACCCGACCCAGTTGTTCCTTAACTTCTCAAGCACAACGGTGCCGCCCAATGGCTCGAATTGGAGCATGTATGCGGACCCCAAAGTGGATGACCTGCTCAACCGAGCCTTCGCCACGTTTGAGTCGGCGCAGCGTGATGCGTTGATCACCCAGGCCCATGCGCAGATCGTCGACGACGCGCCCTGGCTGTTCGTCGTGCATGATCTCAACCCGCGAGCGCTGGGGCCGAAGGTAAAAGGCTTCCGGCAGGCACAGTCTTGGTATCAGGATTTCACCCAGCTTTATATCGGGTAGCCGGTTCTTGAACTGATCGCAGCGACTTGGGCTTGAACACTCACGGTATAGTTCTTGCTGAACTCCCTCTCAGTTTTAAGTGAGGGACCTATGCGCCGATTTCTGCTGAGTGCAATTTTTGCCGCCGCCCTGATCCCGATGAGCGCCATGGCGCAAGGGATTCTGCGGATCGGCATGACCGCGTCCGACATTCCGTTGACCACCGGACAGACCGACAATGGCGGCGAAGGCCAGCGTTTCATGGGCTTCACCGTCTATGACGCGCTGATCAACTGGGATCTTTCGAGTGCGACCAAGCCGTCTGTGCTGGTGCCAGGCCTTGCTCTCTCCTGGGGGCTCGACCCGTCAGACGCCGCCAAGACGAAGTGGATCTTCAAGCTGCGGCCGGGCGTGAAATTCCATGACGGCTCGGAATTCACCGCCGAGACGGTGGTGTGGAATTTCGACAAGCTGCTCAAGACCGACAGCCCGCAATTCGATCCGCGCCAATCTGCACAAGGAAAGTCGCGCATTCCGGCAATTGCCGCCTACCGGGCGGTGGACAAGTTGACGCTGGAGATTACCACCAAAACGCCGGACGCTACTCTGCCGTATCAAGTGGCCTGGATTTTGATGTCCTCGCAGGCGAATTGGGAGGCTCTGGGCAAGAGCTGGGAGGCGGTGGCGAAACAGCCTTCCGGCACCGGCCCTTGGAAAGTCGCGGCCGTGGTGCCACGCGAGCGGGCCGAGTTGCTCCCCTTCCCCGGCTATTGGGACAAGGCCCGCGTGCCGAAGCTCGACAAGCTGGTGCTGGTCCCGGTGCCGGACACCACCACCCGCGTGGCCGCTTTGCGGTCTGGTCAGCTGGATTGGATCGAGGCTCCGGCCCCGGATGCGGTGAAATCGATCACCGCTGCCGGTTACAAAATCATCACCAACGCCTATCCGCACAACTGGACCTGGCATCTTAGCCGCATCGAAGGCTCGCCGTGGAACGATATCCGCGTGCGCAAGGCCGCCAATCTGGCCATCGACCGCCAAGGCATGAGGGAGTTGCTCGGTGGGCTGATGATCCCAGCCGAAGGGTTCTTCCCGCCCGGCCATCAATGGTTCGGCCACCC
>CAITEF010000599.1 GCA_903891315.1 uncultured Rhodospirillales bacterium
AGCGCAGTCCGCCGCTTGTGCCGCAAATCCAAGCAATGGCAGACTGCGCTGCGCTGGTCCGCCCGACGGCTTGCGCTCCGTCTGACGTTCACAATTCCATAACAAATCGTCCATCCTGGCCCCATTGTTGCACATGTGAACGTTGACCTGCCCTATTTCGGGCAGTCAGCGAGGTTGACGACATGGCGCACCGGGTTGTGCACATTCCGGCCACCCCTTCTGCATTCGCGCTTGAGAAAGCGCATGCAGCACTGCTGATCATCGACATGCAGCGCGACTTTCTCGAACCCGGTGGGTTCGGCGAGGCGTTGGGCAATGACGTATCGCATCTGCGGCGCGCGATTGCGCCCAATCTGGCGCTGCTGACCGCGTGGCGGGCGGCGGGGATGACGGTGATCCATACGCGCGAGGGGCATCGGACCGATCTGGCCGATCTGCCGCCGGCCAAGCATCGTCGCGGCAACGCGGCCCTGCGCATCGGCGATCACGGGCCGATGGGCCGCATTCTGGTGCGCGGCGAGGCCGGGCATGACATCATTCCGGAACTCTATCCGCTGCCGGGCGAGCCGGTGATCGACAAGCCCGGCAAGGGTGCATTCTTCGCCACCGACCTTGAAGCGATCTTGCGGCATTGCCGGATCAACCAGTTGGTCGTCACTGGGGTGACGACCGAGGTCTGTGTTCACACCACGATCCGCGAGGCCAATGACCGGGGCTATGAGTGCCTCGCGGTCTCCGATTGTTGCGCCTCCTACTTCCCGGAATTCCACGACATGGCGCTGCGCATGATCGCCGCCCAAGGCGGGATTTTCGGCTGGGTTGGCGATTCGTCCGCCGTCATCGATGCCATCAGCAGGGGAGACTGACATGAGTGACATGACTTACAAGCCGAAATTTTTCGTGCCGGGTGACTGGAACGCGTTGTTTGGCTTCGGCACCAATATTCTCGTCAACGTGCTTGTGCTGACCGGGTTGCTGAAATTCGTCATCGGCATGCCCGGCCCGATCCTGTTCGGCCGCATTTTGCCCGCCTTGGGGCTGATGCTGTGTCTGTCGACCTGTTATTACGCGTTCCTGGCCTATAATCTGGCCAAGAAGACCGGTCGCAAGGATGTCTGCGCGCTGCCCTCGGGCGTGTCGGTGCCGCATATGTTCGTGGTGACCTTCGTGATCATGCTGCCGATCAAGATCGCCACCGGTGATCCGATGGCGGCCTGGGGCGCCGGTCTGTGCTGGGTGTTCGTGCAGAGCTTCGTGCTGATGGGCGGCAGCCTGATCGGGCCGTATCTGCGCAAGATCACCCCGCGCGCCGCCCTGCTTGGCTCGCTCGCCGGTATCTCGATCACCTTCATCTCGATGAGCCCGGCGGCGCAGATGTTCGCCACCCCGGTGATCGGGGTGATCTGCTTCATCATCATCCTGTCCAACTGGTTCGGCGGCGCACGCTATTTCGGCGGCGTGCCCGGCGGTCTGGTGGCGATTGCGGTGGGCACCATCATCGGCTGGGGCTCGACCTTCCTCGGCCTCGGCTATGGCGGGCTGACAGTGGCCGGGCTGGGTGCTTCGTTCTCCGGCTTCGGCTTCGCGGTGCCGTATCCGGCGGTGGGCGAGTTGTTCGGGGGCTTTAAATATATCGGCGTGATCTTGGTCACGGCGATCCCGTTCGGCATCTACGATCTGATCGAGGCGCTCGATAACGTCGAATCGGCCTCAGCCGCAGGTGACTCCTACCCAACGGTGCGCGTGCTGGGAGCGGACGGTGTGGTGTCGTTGATCGGCTGTCTGATGGGCAATCCGTTCATCAACGCGGTCTATATCGGCCATCCGGGCTGGAAGGCGATGGGCGGGCGGATCGGCTATTCGGCGGTAACCGGGCTTGCCATTCTGGTGCTGACCTGGTTCGGCATTGTCGGCGTGTTGTCGGCGTTGATCCCGGTGATCGCGATCCTGCCGATCCTGCTTTATATCGGCATGTTGATCGGCAGCCAGGCCTTTCAGGAAACGCCTGCCAAGCATGCTCCGGCGATCATCCTGGCCCTGCTGCCGCAGATCGCCGCCTGGGGCAAATTGCAGATCGACAGCGCGCTGGGGGCTGCGGGGACCAATGCCGCCACGGTCGGTATGGCCAAGCTTGGGCAGGTCGGCGTGATCTATGGCGGTCTGGAAACACTGGGCGGCGGTGCGACGCTGGCCGGTATCGTGCTGGGGGCGATCACGGTTTTCATCATCGAGCGGCAGCTCGACCGCGCGGCGTTCTTTGCTCTGGCCGGTGCGGTGTTTACCTTCTTCGGCTTCATCCACAACGAGGCGATCGGGTTCATGCAGTCGCCGACAGTGGTGGTCGCCTATCTCGGTGTGGCGCTGACGCTGTTCCTGTGCAGCAAATTCTCCAGCTTCGAGCCGTTGGTGGAAGAGGTGCATCACCCGGCGGCGATGCCTGAAGCCGCCGAATAAATTACACTTGGATCAAGACTGCCGTGAGGCGCTTCCGTCCCGTACGGAAGCGCCTTATTGTTTTCAACGAGATCTTGTAAGCATGACGCTGAATTCCGCCATCTCGCAGCCATGGGCGGCAAGTATTCGAAACGAAAAGGGTGGCTCATGTTCAACATCATCGGCCATTGCGGTGGCACCGCTCCTGATGATGCGAGCGCATTTCGGCGTGCATCGGTGCATCGCTTGCTTGCGGCCTTGGCCCTGACGCTGTGCACCGCGTGGCCGGCCTTCGCCTGGGAGCTGGTCGGCGACCGGATTGAGACGCAGCTGACCCTGCGAAATCCGTCCGCCGCGCACGGGCGCGAGATTGTTTCGAGCCGCCAAATCGGTCTGTGCGTCCTGTGCCACAATGTGCCGATCCCGGAGGCGACACAGCAGGGCAATGTTGGACCCGATCTCACCGGCGTCGGCAAACGGCTCTCAGTGCCGCAATTGCGCGCCCGGCTGGTCGCACCGCGCCAGATCAACCCCGATAGCAAAATGCCGAGCTATCTGAAGGTGGACGGCCTCAACCGGGTCAATCCGATGATGCGCGGCTCGGCGATCTTCAACGAACAGCAGATCGAAGATGTGGTCGCCTATCTGGCCACCCTCACAGACACGCCATGACCCAGCTTGCTTCCCGCTCGGCGACACCGAGGTGATATGAAAAAGCTTCTCCTCGCCCTGTTGATCTCCCTGCCGGTGGCGGCGGCCGATCTGCGGTCCGGCCATGACGACCTGCCCCGACTCACCCAGGCGTTGCAGGATGACGACGATGCCAATCCTGGCATGCTCTGGGCGATGCAGGGCAAGGATCTGTGGTCGCGCCCGCCCCCCCAGAATGCGCCGAGTTGTGCTTCCTGCCATGGACCGGTCAGCATCATGAAGGGCGTGGCGGCACGCTACCCGGTCTATGACGAAACCCGCCAAAGTGCCGTCACCCTGATGGCGCGCATCAACCAATGCCGCACCGAGTTCCAGCACCAATCAGCACTCGGCGATGAGCAGGACGCAACACTTGGCCTGACCGCTTTCATTGCCTTGCAATCGCGCGGATTGCCGGTTTCGGTGGCGACCGACGGGCCACTGGCCAAGATCGGCGAGCAAGGCCGCGCGATCTTCAACTTGCGCCAGGGTCAACTCGACCTGTCTTGCGCGGATTGCCACAACGATCTAGCGGGCAAGAATTTCGGCGGCTTCACGATCCCTCAGGGTCATCCCAACGGCTATCCGCTCTATCGTCAGGAATGGCGACGCCTCGGCTCGCTGGAGCGAGAACTGCGCAACTGTCTCTCTCGGATGCGGGCTGCGAGCTACCCCGACAATTCACCAGACCTGTTGGCACTCATCGTGTATCTGACGCAGCGTTCGATTGGGCTGCAGGTTGAGACCCCGGCGGTGCGCCCCTGATCCGGGGCGCTTCCACGCCGGGCCAAAACGCGCGACGATAGCGAGATACATTCGACGGATTCCCTCACGATGTCGCCCGCTTATCGCCACCCCCTCACCCAGCGTCCATTGTCGATTGCCACCGTCTCCTTGGCTGGCACCTTGCAGGAGAAGCTGGAGGCCGCCGCCAATATCGGGTTTGATGGGGTTGAGATCTTCGAAAACGACCTACTGACCTTCGACGGCACGCCGGAAGAGGTGCGCCGGATTTGCGAGGATCTCGGGCTCGCCATCGATATCTTCCAGCCGTTTCGTGATTTCGAAGCGATGCCGGAGCCGTTCAGGAGCCGCAATCTCGACCGCGCCGAGCGGAAATTCGACGTGATGCAGGCGCTCGGCACCGATCTGGTGCTGGTCTGCACCACCACCCATCCGGCGGCGATTGACGACAACGAACGCGCGGTCGCCGATTTCCGCGAGATGGCCGAGCGTGCGGCCAAGCGTGGCCTGCGCATCGGGGTGGAGGGGTTGGCGTGGTCGCGGTTCAACAACCGATGGCGACAGGTGTGGGATATCGTCCAGAAGGTTGATCACCCGAATTGCGGGTTGATTGTAGATAGTTTCCATACCCTTAGCCTCGGCGATGACCCTTCGGGGATTGCCGATATTCCGGGCGAGAAGCTGTTTTATGTGCAGCTTGCCGATGCGCCGAAACTCTCGATGGATGTGCTCTCTTGGAGCCGCCATTTCCGCAATTTTCCGGGTCAGGGGCAGTTGCCGGTGGACTTGTTCGTCCGCGCGGTGCTCGATTCGGGCTATGCCGGGCCGTTGTCGCTGGAGATTTTCAACGACGATTTCCGCTCAACCCAGGCGCGGCTGACGGCGCGGGATGGGCTGCGCAGCTTGGTGTTCGTGCAATCCAATGTCGGCGCTTTGGAGCTTCCGGCACCGCCGGTGTTCGACGGGGTGGAGTTCCTCGAATTCGCCGTCGATCCGATGACGCGCGACAGTTTGGGCCAGACGCTGATGTCGCTTGGTTTTCGATTGGCCGGGACGCATCGCTCGAAGGATGTGACGCTGTATCGCCAGGGCCGGATCAACATGGTGCTGAATGCGGAGCCGGATTCCTCGGCCTCCGAGCATTTCCTGTTGCATGGGCCCTCGGTGTGTGCGGTGGCATTGCGAGTTGATTCTGCGCAGCGGGCGTTGGCGCGGGCGCGGGCGTTGCTGTGCCCGGATTGGCAGGAACGCGTGGGCGAGGGCGAGCGTCGCATCCCGGCGGTGCGCGCGCCGGACGGGACGCTGATCTATCTGATCGAGCCGTCCGAGAATGGCCACTCGATTTTCGAGGATGATTTTGTGTTGTCGGATTCAGGCGGCGAGGAATTGCTCGCCGAGACCGACCACATCGCGCAGGCACTGCCGACGGGTCGGATGGACAGCTATGTGCTGTTCTACCGCTCGATTTTCGGCTTCTCCGCGCAGCCGACATTTGAATTGCCGGATCCTTACGGGTTGATCCGGAGCCGCGCGATGCTGAGTGCGGATGGCTCGGTGCGGCTGCCGCTCAACATCTCCGAAAGCCGCGAGACGGCGACGGGGCGGTTTGTCTCGGCGTTTGCGGGAGCCGGCGTGCATCACATGGCGTTCTCGACGCCGGATATTTTCGACGCGGTGTCGCAGATGCGGGCGAATGGGGCGCGGTTCTTGCCGATTCCGGCGAATTATTATGACGATCTGGCGGCGCGGCATGGGCTGGAGGATGCGCTGCTGGAGAAGTTACAGTCGTTGGATTTGTTGTACGACCGCGACGAGAAGGGCGAGTTTATCCACGCCTTCACCGAGACGTTCGAGGATCGGTTCTTCTTCGAGGTGGTGCAGCGTGATGGGTATGAGGGGTTCGGCGCGGTGAATGCGTCGGTGCGGATGGCGGTGCAGGCGCAGCGACGCGAGGCGGCGAAGTTGGGGGTGCGATTGGTTTTGTGAGGGGGCTTTCACAGCCAAACTTCGGTGGGGTCCCTTCGGGAACACACCCTACGAATCCGGCCGTCTCCCCTACGCACCCACATACCCCAACACCCCGAACACCGCGTCGATCAGCATCGCCGTCTGCCGGGTGCGCACAGCATCCGAAGCGAGGTCGAGGCCGAAGAGGGTGCCGAAGGTGTGGCGGTTGCCGAGGCGGTAGAAGCTGACGGCCGAGATCAGCAGATGCAGGTCGATGATATCGACCGGCATGGTGAACACCCCCATCGCCCGCCCGCGCGCCACGATGTCGGCCAGTGCTTCGATCACCGAGACATTGAGGCTGCGGATGCTCTCGGAGCTTTTCAGATAGCGCGCGTAATGGATGTTCTCGATGCAGACGAGGCGGACGAAATCCGGGCTTTCTTCGTGGTGGTTGATGCTCTCGGCGACAATCTGCCGCATCGCCTCGGCCGGGTGCAGGCCGGAGAGTGCCAGGCCGGTTTCGCGCTCGCGGATCTCGCGATAGGCCTGTTCCAGCACCTGGAGATACAGCCCCTCCTTGCTGGCGAAATAGTAATAGATCATCCGCTTGGTGGTTTTGGTGCGCTCGGCGATTGCGTCCACCCGGCCGCCGGAGAGTCCGTTCTGCGCGAATTCCTCGCGCGCCACCCGCAATATGTCGGCTCGGGTGCGCTCGGCATCCGGCTTGCGACGCGGGCGTTGGGGAAGATCGGCCATCAGCTCACTTTCATTGGGCATTGGGCGTCGGTCAATGCTGATCTGGCCGCGCCCGCCGCTCCAGTCCACGCACCAGCGCGTCGCTGAACAGGCCGAGCAGGGCGTAGACCAGAAGTCCCACCACGATCACATCGGTGCGCAGAAAGTCGCGGGCATCGGCGATCAGAAAGCCGATGCCCGCGCCTGCGTTCACCTGCTCGGCGACGACGAGGCTGAGCCAAGCCATCGCGATGGATTGCCGCAACCCGACCAGCGCCTGCGGCATTGCGCCGGGGAGAATGATGTGGCGGATCAGGGCCGTGTGTGCGAGGCCGAGCGCGCGGCCGGCGTCGATCTGGCCGGGATCAACGCCGCGAATGCCGGAAGACAGGTTGAGATAGAACGGAAACAAGGCCCCCAGCGCCACCAGGGCGATCTTGGGCGTCTCGCCGATGCCGAACCACAGGATCAGCAGCGGCACCAGCCCCAGAAACGGCAGTGTGCGCAGTGCCTGCAAGGGCGGGTCGACGATATCCTCGCCGATGCGGCTGAGGCCGGAGAGCAAGCCGAGGCAGCCGCCGATCAGCAGGCCCAGGCTCATGCCCACCAGCACGCGGGCGAGGGAGACGAGGAGATGCCAGATCAGCACGCCGGAGAGGGTGAGATCGGCAGCGGTCGTGAGGATGGAATAGGGAGAGGCCAGCAGGCGTGTCGGGAGAAGACCGGTCTCGGAAGCAATTTGCCACGATGCCAGCAGCACCAGCAGCGACCAAGCGCGGCGGGGGATGATGGGACTGCGGTGGGCCAAGAGATTCATATCACCGTCATTGCGAGGAACGGAGCAACGACGCAAGCGCTCCCCGCAATGACGACTGAAATCAAACCACCGTCAGCTTCACATCCACATTCCCGCGCGTCGCGTTGGAATACGGGCAGACCTGATGGGCGGACTCGACCAGTTTGTGCGCGTCATCATGCGACAAGCCGGGCAGCGAGATCACGAGTTCCGCCGTGATGCCAAAGCCGCCTTCCGAGCGCGGGCCGATGCCGATATTGGCGGTGACGGTGGTGTCGGCAGGGACTTTCGGGCCGCCCTGGCTGGCGACGAATTTCATGGCACCCAGGAAACAGGCGGAATATCCGGCGGCAAACAGCTGCTCCGGATTGTTGCCGGGGCCGCCAGCGCCGCCGAGTTCCTTCGGTGTGGAGAGTGTGACATCGAGCGCACCGTCTGCCGTGCGGGCGTGACCGTCGCGGCCGCCTGTGGCGGTGGCGGAGGTGTGGTAGAGAGCATTGACCGGCATGTTGTTTCCCCTCAGGCGGCAACAACGCCGCAGCGGGGATGTGGGCATAATTGGGCGGCGATCAACCGATCAGACCGACCCCCGCCAATTGCAACAAAAGCACCACATTCAGCGCGAGGATCAGCGCGCCGCCCAACACCGCCAGCACGTGCAATCCGGTGGAGTTGGCGAACGCGCCCATCACGTCGCGCCGGCGCGTCAGCCAGATCAGCGCGATCATCGGGATTGGCAGCACCAGGCTCAGCACGACCTGGGAATAGACCAGCGTCTCAGTCGGGTTAACGCCGATGGTGACCACCACAAAGGCGGGCAGCATGGTGACCATCCGGCGCACCCAAACCGGGATGCGGAAGCCGACAAAGCCCTGCATCACCACCTGGCCTGCCATGGTGCCGACCACCGAACTGGAAATCCCCGAGGCCAACAGTGAAATCAGGAACACCGAGGCCGCAGCACCGCCGAGCAACGGGCCGAGCGTGTGATAGGCGGTCTCGATTTCCGCCACGTCGCTATGCCCGCCGTGGAAGGCGCTCGCCGCCATCACCACCATCGCCATGTTGACCAACCCGGCCAGCATCAAGGCGATCAGCACTTCGCGGTTGGAGAAGCTGATCAAGCGGCGGCGCAGCCGGTCGGTCGGCGTCGGAACCCGGGCCTGGGTGAGGCCGGAATGCAGATACAGCGCGTGCGGCATCACCGTGGCACCGATAATCCCCACCGCGATGGTCACCGCGTTGCTGTCCGGCAGGCTGGGAGTGAAGGTGCCGAGCGCCACTTCGCCCCAGGCGACCGGCGAGATCAGCACTTCGACCAGATAGCAAACCGCGATGATGCCGACGATGCCGCCGATCACCATCTCCAGCGGACGAAAGCCACGCTTGTCGGTCATCAGAATGGCGTAGGTGATCAGCGCCGTGAGCGCCATGCCCGCCAGCAGCGGGATGCCGAGCAGCAACGAGAGCCCAATCGCACCGCCGAGAAACTCAGCCAGATCGGTCGCCATCGCAGCCACTTCGCTCGCCGCCCACATGAAATACACCATGGGGCGCGGCAGATGGTCTCGGCAGAGTTCGGCGAGATTGCGGCCGGTGACGATGCCGAGCTTGGCCGACAAGGCCTGGAACAGCATGGCCAGCGCATTGGCGATCAGCACGACCCAGAGCAAGCCGTAGCCATATTGCGCACCGGCCTGGATGTTGGTGGCGAAATTGCCGGGGTCCATATAGGCGATCGAGGCGATCACGGCGGGTCCGGCAAACAACAGCGCCGTGCGCAGCTTGCCCAGCCGCACGCCGCTCAGCACCGCGCTCATATCACGCTGCGACCGCTCGGTGACCCCCAACTCGACCGGTATCCCATCCATGCGTGGCTTATCCCCCATAGGCAACATGATGTAGCCTTGGCTACACTTTGATCAAGGGGGTTGACGGATTTATCGCGTGATCGTCATCGGCGCTTCGTTCTGGCGGGCGACGGCGTTAGCATGCTGCGTCGTCAGGCGAGGCAGGAGAGAGACGTGTCAGAATCGCAGCCGATCATGTTGCTCACCGGCGCCAGCCGGGGCATTGGCCATGCCACCGTGAAGCTGTTCCAGGAACGCGGCTGGCGGATTCTCACCGTCTCCCGCCAGCCATTCGACCCGGCCTGCCAGTGGCCCGCCGCCCGTTGGGCGCATATTCAGGCCGATCTGGCCGATCTGGCCGCCATTGAGGGACTGGCCGCCGAAGTGCGCTCGCGCCTGCCAGACGGCAAGCTGCACGGGCTGGTCAACAATGCCGGGATTTCCCCGAAGGGGCCGGGCGGCAAGCGTCTCGGCGTGCTGGAGACCGATGCGTTTGCCTGGACGACGGTGCTCAACGTCAATCTGGTCTCGACGGCTTTGCTGGTGCGCGCCTTGCTGCCGGAGTTGGAGGCCGCCCATGGCTCGATTGTGAACGTGACCTCGATTGTCGGCAGCCGGGTGCATCCGTTCGCGGGGGTGGCCTATGCCGCCTCGAAGGCGGGGCTGGCAGCGTTGACGCGGGAGATTGCCGCAGAGCTTGGGGCGCGGAATGTGCGGTGCAACGCGATCGCCCCGGGCGAGATCAAGACGGCGATCTTGTCGCCGGGGACGGATGATCTGGTCGCCCGCAACGTGCCGATGCGCCGGTTGGGCGAGCCGCGCGAGGTGGCGGAGACGATCTATTTCCTGTGCTCGGAGGCGTCGAGTTACATCACGGGGGCGGAGATCCATATCAGTGGCGGGCAGCACGCGTAGAAAGCTGCATTTTGAGCCCAAGCGATTTTCCCGGTTGACGCATTCGCCCTGTCTCATAAGCTAGACAAGTTCCTGTCGTATCCGGGGTCGGAAGGGTGATCGAAGCGGATGGATGCAGCCGTTGAACCGCTCAAGGCCCGTCGGATCTATCTGCTGCTGCGCGAACGGATCGGCAGCGGGGCACTTGCGGTTGGCGACAAGCTGCCGGGTGAGCCATCCTTGGCCGCCGAATTCGGCGTCTCCCGCATGACGCTGCGCCGCGCGCTCGACCGTCTGGTCCAGGAAGATCTGCTGCGACGCCGCGCCGGGGTTGGAACCTTCGTGCATCATCGCGAATTGCCGCATCGGCTGCGCGCCGATCTGGCCGACGTGATTGAAAATCTGCGGGAAATGGGGCGGCAGACCGGCGTGCGGCTGTTGTCCTTTGCCTATGTCACGCCGCCGGACGCCATCGCGGCGGCGTTGGCGCTTCCCGCCGGGGCGCGCACCCAACGCTCCGAGCGCGTACGATTTCTGGAGGATGGGGCCGCCTTCTCGCATCTGACCGCCCATGTCCCCGAACACATCGGGGCGACCTATTCCGAGGCGGAGTTGGCGACGACCCCGCTGCTCGGACTTCTGGAACGCAGCGGCGTGGTCGCGGATCGGGCGAACCAGACGATGTCGGCAACCCTGGCCGGGCCAGACGTGGCCGAGGCGCTCGATGTCGAAATCGGCTCCCCCCTGCTCGCACTCACCCGCGTGGTGCATGACCTTGACGGTCGGGCGGTGGAGCATTTGCACGCGCTCTACCGGCCGGATCGGTTTCATTTTCAGTTGGAGTTGCTGCGCGCCGGACGGGTCGGTGCCCGTCGGTGGCGGCCAATGGCGTCGCCGGATCAGACTGAACCGGCGGCGCTGTCTCAGACGCGACCATGACCATCATCAACCAGGAGATCATCCGCATGTCGACCAACATCACGCTGCCTGCGGTCTCGCGCCGCACCCTGCTCGGTGCCACGGCCGCCACCGCCACGCTGGGAATGCCCGCGATCCTGCGCGCCCAACCCGCCCCGGTGAAACTCGGCATTCTGCAGCCGATCACCGGCGCGCTCGCGCAGGATGGCGATCTCGGCCGTTTTGGCGCTGTCACCGCGATTGAAGAGATCAACGCCGCGGGCGGCATCAAATCGCTCGGTGGGGCGAAGATCGAGATGGTGTTCGGCGATGCACGCTCCAACCCGGAAGCCGGCACGCAGGAAGTCGAGCGGATGCAGGCCGAGGGCGTCTGCGCCATCGTCGGCGGCTTCGCCAGCCCGATCTGCCTCGCCGCCTCGCAGGCCGCAGCACGCTACAATCTGGCCTACGTCGTTGATGTGGGTGCAGCGGACGCGATCGTCACGCGGGGTCTGACCAACACGTTCCGCTTCGGCCCGGGCATTGGCATCGTGACCAAGACGGCGCTGGCCAATCTTGTGGCGCTGAACGATGCTGCGGGCAAACCCGCCAAGACCGTCGTGCTCGTGCATGAAGATGGCGCGTTCGGCTCGGGCCTGGCCAAGTTGATGCAGACCGAATTGCCGAAGCTGGGCTTCGAGATTTTGGAGACCATCCCGCACCCGACGCCCGCGCGCGACATGACCAACGTGGCGCTGCGCATCCGCTCGCTGAACCCCGATCTCCTGATCCCGTCGAGCTATTACGGCGAGTTCGTCCTGCTCGCCCGCACGATGCAGCAGCAGCATATCCGCCCGAAGGGCATCTATTCGGTGCTCAACGGGGCGGCGTCGAATTTCCGCTTCGTGAAGGAATTCCCGGAAGCGGCGCAAGGCGTGATGGACTGCAACCATTGGGCCGACCCGCGCAAGCCGAACACCGCGATGCTCCGCAAGAAGGCCGACGAGGCTGGCAAGGCCTGGGCTTACAACATTCCGCTGAACTATTCCTGCGTGCGGCTGGCGGCGGACGCCATCGAACGTGCTGGATCGGTGGATCGCGAGAAGATTGTCGCAGCCCTCACCGCGTCCAATTTCGCCGGGCATTGCATGCCCTATGGCGCGACGAAGTTCGAGGGTGGCCAGAACCAGGGGGCGCAGCCGGTGAACCTGCAGGTGCAGGGCAACGACATCAAGGTGATCTTCCCCGCCGCCTTCGCCGAAGCCAAAGCGGTCTTCCCGTTCAAGGGATAGGCTGAGGGTGAACTACCCACCGGCCATTATCGCCGAGGCCATGGTCAATGGTCTGCTGACCGGGTCAGTCTATGCGCTGGTGGCGCTTGGGCTGACCCTGGTCTACGGCGTGCTGCACATCATCAACTTCGCGCACGGAGCGTTGTTGACGTGCGCGATGTTTGCCGTTTGGGCTCTTGTGACCTTCACCGGCATCAGCCCCTACGCGGCGATCCTCCCGTTGGCGCTGGCGTTCTTTGCCGGCGGCTATGTGTTGCAGCGTTATCTGATTGGGCCAGCGAGCCACGGCGATGACAGCAACATTCTGCTGGTCACGCTGGGCCTATCGATTGCCATCGAGAATGCGCTGCTGGCCGCCTTCCATGCCGACACCCGAAATCTGGAGGGTGATTTCGGCTTTCAGGTGATCGAACTCGGCCCGATGCTGATCTCGCGCCCGAAGCTGATCGGCTTTGCGGCCGCCGTTGCGGTGGCGGGGCTGCTTTGGCTGCTGCTGGCACGCACCGATACCGGGCGAGCGATCCGGGCGGTGGCGAAGGAGAAATTGGGCGCAAGGCTGATGGGCATCGAGGTCGGCCATATCTACGGCGTCACCTTCGGGATCGGCTGCGCTTGTCTGGCGGTGGCGGCGTGTCTGTTGATGCCGTCCTTCTATGTGAACCCGCGCGTGGGCAACGCGTTTGTGCTGGTGGCGTTCACCATTGTGGTCCTCGGCGGCATGGGCTCGGTTGCCGGGGCGCTGCTGGGTGGGCTGTTCATCGGGATGGTGGAGAGTTTGGGCGGGCTTCTGCTGGGCGATTCGCTTGGGCAGCTTGGAATTTTCGTGATCTTCATTCTGGTGCTGCTGTTCCGCCCGACCGGGTTGTTCGGAGCGCGGGCATGAAGCGGCGAGAATTGCTGTTCATCTTCGCCTTGCTCGCGGCTCTGGTACTGGTGCCGTTGCTGGCGTCCAATCTGCTGATCAATTTCCTCGTCACCGCGCTGATCGTGGCGTTGGCAGCCCAGGGGTGGAACATCCTGGGCGGGCTGGGCGGGCAGATCTCGTTCGGCCATGCGGCGTTTTTTGGCACCGGGGCCTATGTGACCGAGTTGCTGCAGCTTCGCTTCGGGGTGAATGCATGGCTCGCCGCTCTGGTCGGGATCGGCGTTGCTGCGGCACTCGGCTGGACGATTGGAGCTGCGGTGTTTCGTGCCCGGCTGCGCGGCTCGTATTTCGCGCTCGTTACACTGGCCTTTGCCGAGGTGTTGCGGATTCTGGCCAATGCGTTGGAATTCACCGGCGGGGCGACCGGGTTGCTGTTGAAGCTCCAGCCCGGGGCTGCGCAGTTCCAGTTCGAATCCCGCGCAGTGTTTGCCTGGATCGCGATTGCGGTGGTCGGCGTGGTGCTGCTGCTGACCCGCCATATTGCGAACAGCCGGTTCGGTGCGCAATTGGTCGCGGTGCGCGAGAATGAGGACGCGGCGCGGGCTTTGGGCGTGGATATTATCGCGACCAAACTTCGCGCGATCACGCTGTCGGCTGCGATCACCGCCTCGGCGGGTGTGCTCTATGTGCAGTATTTCCTCTATCTCGACGCCCAGATCGGCTACGGCACCTGGATTTCCATCGAGGCCTTGCTCGCCGCCATCATCGGCGGTGTCGGGACCGTCGCAGGGCCGGTGATCGGCGCGCTGGCTCTGCATGCGCTGGGGGAACTCACCAAGGGGTTTGCGGGCAGCATCACCGGGATCGATCTGGTGATTTTCGGCCTGTTGCTGGTCGCTGCCGTCGCCTTCGCGCCTGCCGGGATTGTGGGGGCGTGGAAGCGTTATGTCGGGGGACGGCGCAATGCTTGAGGTCTCCGGCATTTCGCGCAGCTTTGGCGGGCTGAAGGCGCTGGACGGGATTTCGCTGAGCGTCGCGCAAGGCAGCATTACCGGGCTGATCGGGCCGAATGGCGCGGGGAAGACCACGATGTTCGGGGTGATCTCGGGCTTCATCGCCCCTGATGCGGGGAGCGTGGTCTATCAAGCCACCGACATCACCACCGAGCCCGCTCATCTGCGCGCACGACGCGGCATCGCGCGGACGTTTCAGATTGTGCAGCCTTTTGCCGGGTTGTCGGTGGGCGAGAATATCGCCGTCGGGGCCTATCTCCGCCACGCCAGCCCATCCGAGGCGAAGGCCCGCGCCGAGGCAGTGGCGGCCCGCGTGGGACTTGGCGCGATGTTCGACCGGTCTGCTTCGGCGCTGACTGTCGCCGGTCGCAAGCGGTTGGAACTCGCCCGCGCGCTCGCCACCGAGCCCGATCTGTTGCTGCTCGATGAGGTGTTGGCCGGTCTCAACCCCTCCGAAATCCGCGACATTCTGCCGGTGATCCAGGACATCCGCGCCTCCGGAGTCACCATCCTGATGATCGAGCATGTGATGCAGGCGGTGATGGCGTTGTGTGACGACATCTTCGTCATGGCGCAGGGGCGGATGATCGCCGAGGGCAAGCCGGATGCGGTGTGTCGCGATCCAATGGTGATCGAGGCCTATCTTGGCCACGGGGCGGCGGCGCGGATGCAGGAGGCGGGGAATGCTTGATGTCTCTGGCCTGCGCGCGGGCTATGGCGGGGTGGAGGTGCTGCGCGGCCTCGATCTCAGTGTCGCCGAGGGCGAGATTTTGGCGGTGCTGGGGGCGAATGGCGTGGGCA
Source organism: uncultured Rhodospirillales bacterium (assembly GCA_903891315.1). Classification (GTDB taxonomy): domain Bacteria; phylum Pseudomonadota; class Alphaproteobacteria; order Acetobacterales; family Acetobacteraceae; genus CAIQQQ01. Next base: position 14,961 of record CAITEF010000599.1, read on the forward strand.
AGACCACGCTGAACAAGGTGCTCTCCGGCGTGTTGCCCGCATCTTCTGGCGAGATCCGGTTTTGTGGCGAGACGATCACCCGCGCCTCAGCCGCGCATATCGTCGCGGCCGGGCTGATCCAGGTGCCGGAGGGGCGCAAGATTTTCCCCGATCTGTCGGTGCGGGAGAATCTCATCCTTGGCAGCTACCGGCGCGGCAAGCCGGACCGGGCGCGCAATCTGGAGCATGTGCTGGACGTCTTCCCCCGCCTGCGCGAACGCCTCGCCCAGATGGGCGGCACGTTGTCCGGCGGCGAGCAGCAGATGCTCGCCATCGGGCGCGGGATGATGGCCGAGCCGAAATTGCTGATTCTGGACGAGCCCTCGCTCGGCCTGTCGCCGCTGTTGGTGGAGGAGATGTACGCCCTGATCCGTCGCCTCAACACCGAGGGGCTGTCGATCATGCTGGTGGAGCAGAATGTCGTGCAGTCGCTGGAGATCGCGGCGCGCGCGATGATTTTGGAGAACGGCGCCTGCGCGCTCTCCGGCCCGGCTTCTGATCTGGCCGCCAATCCCGAACTCAAACGCGCCTATCTGGGCATGTGAGGAGACCGAATATGAGCCTCAAGCAACGGCTGACCGAGCCGAAAATCCTCATCGCCCCCGGCGTGTTCGACGCGCTCACCGCCGCCATCGCGACTGAGGCCGGGTTCGAGGCGCTGTATCTCTCCGGGGCGGCGATTGCCTACACCAAGCTGGGACGGCCCGATATCGGGCTGGTCTCGATGAACGAGGTGGCCGAGACCATAGCACTGGTGCGGGATCGGGTCGCGACGCCGCTGATCGTCGATGCGGACAATGGCTACGGCAACGCGCTCAACGTTCAACGCACCATGCGGGTGTTCGAGCGCGCCGGGGCGTCAGCGATCCAGTTGGAAGACCAGACGATGCCGAAACGCTGCGGCCATCTGGCCGACAAATCGCTGATATCGGCGGCCGAGATGGCGGGAAAGATCAAGGCGGCGGTGGATGCGCGGCAGAGTGAGGAGACGCTGGTGATCGCGCGGACCGATGCGGTCGCTGTGGAGGGGTTTGAGCCTGCTTTGGCGCGTGCGCGGCTTTATGCCGAGTCAGGGGCGGATTTGTTGTTCGTTGAAGCCCCGCGCAGCAACGAGCAACTGGCCAATCTCACCGGATCGCTCGGTGGCGTGCTCCCGCTGATGGCGAATATGGTCGAGGGCGGCGATACGCCGATGTTGACGGCGGATGAGTTGCAGGCGCTCGGCTTCTCGCTGGTGATCTTCCCAGGCGGCATCGTCCGCGCGATGGCGCGCACCGCGCAGGATTACTACGCCTCGCTCGCCCAACACGGCACCAACACGCCGTTCGGCAACCGGATGTTCGATTTCAAATCGCTGAATTCCCTGATCGGCACGCCGGAGATGCTGGCCGCCGGTGCGCGTTATGAAGGCAAGGAGCCGAATTGATGGCGTCCATCGACCCGATCACGCTGGCCATTCTGAAAGGTCGGCTGGAGCAGATCACCGATGAGATGGATGCCACGCTGTATCGCTCGGCCTTCAACCCGATCATCGCCGAAGCCCGCGACGCCTGCCACGGGCTGTATCACGCCACCAGCGGCGACACGCTGGTGCAGGGCGCGAACGGATTGCCGATTTTCGTGGGGGCGATGGCCTTTGCGGTCAAGGCGGTGATCGACAAGGTGGCGGTGGATGGCGGGCTGGCCGAGGGCGACACCTATCTGTTCAACGACCCCTATGAGGGCGGCACGCATCTGAACGATTTCCGTCTGGTGCGGCCGGTCTTCCGTGATGGCGCGCTGTTCTGCTGGATGGCGTCAGTGGGACATTGGCTCGATATCGGCGGCAATGTGCCGGGCGGATACAACCCGAAGGCAACGGAGAGCTTCCAGGAAGGTGTGCGGATTCCGCCGGTGAAGCTGTTCTCTAAGGGCGTGCTGAACCGCGATATCGTCGACATTCTCGCCGCCAATTCGCGGGTGCCGACCAGCAATTGGGGCGATTTGAACGGGCAGTTGAACGCGCTCGATCTCGGTGAACGGCGGTTCAAGGCGCTGCTGGACGAATATGGCGACGCGACGGTGGCCGAGGCCTTTGTGCAACTCTCCGACCGCGCCGAGGCGTTGATGCGCGCCGCGATCCGGGCTTTGCCGGATGGGCAATATCGATTCGACGATGTGCTCGACAATGACGGCATCACCGATGAGATGCTGCATGTGGCGCTCGATCTGACCATCGCGGGGGACGAGATGACCCTCGATTTCTCGCGGTCCTCGATGGCGGCACAAGGGCCGATCAATATCTCGCGCTCGACGGCGATTGCGGCGTGTTATGTGGCGCTCAAGCACATTTTCACCGATGTTCCGGCCAATGCGGGCTGCTTGCGGCCGATCAGCTTTGTGATCACTGACAACTCGCTGCTCGGTGTGCATGCCCCCAAGCCGGTCGCGGGATACACCGAGACGATTTTGCGGCTGATCGGCGTGGTGTTCGCGGCGTTGGCGCAGGCCAATCCGGAGGCCGCGGTGGCGGGACCGTTTGGGACGATCAATGCGCTCTCGCTCGCCGGGCATCGGCGGGATGGCTCGCGCTGGGTGATGTTCTCGTTCTTCGGCGGCGGGCTTGGCGGCTCGCCTGTGAGTGACGGGCTGAGCCACGCCAACAACCCGATCTCGACGGCGACGATTCCGCCTGCGGAAATTCTGGAGGCGGCCTATCCGGTGATGTTCACCCAATGGGCGCTGCGCCCGGATTCGGCGGGGATCGGCACGCATCGCGGCGGCTTGGGCGCGGTCTATGAGATCGAGACGCTGACGGATGCTCGGGTGTCGCTGCTTGGCGAGCGCGGCAAGGTGGCACCGTTCGGGGTGGCGGGAGGCGGATCGTCGGCGCTGAACCGCTTCATCTGGCAGAGCGATGAGGGCGACAAATCGCCGCCGATGGTCTCGAAAATCACCGATATTTCGCTGCGTGCGGGTCAGCGTGTGCGGTTGGAGACGCCGGGGGGTGGCGGCTGGGGTGATCCGGCGCAGCGCGACCGTCTGGCGGTGCTGCGGGATGTTCGGCTCGGCTATATCTCCGCTGAGGCGGCGTTGCGTGATTACGGGGTGCAGGCATGAGCGCGCGCAGCATGGTCGGCGTCGATGTCGGCGGCACGTTCACCGATCTGTTCTTTTTTGACGCCGACACTGGCCAGTTTCGCACCGAGAAAGTGCCGTCCAACCGAGGCGATGAGGCGGTGGGATTCCTCGAAGGTCTGCGCCGGTTTGGCGCGATCTCGGGCCTCGGCTCCATCGTGCACGGCACCACCGTCGGCACCAACGCGCTGCTGGAACGCAAGGGGGCCCGCGTCGGGTTGATCACCACGCCGGGATTCCGCGACGCGCTGGAAATGCGGCGCAGGGACCGGCGCAACACCTGGGGGCTGACCGGGGATTTCGTGCCCGTGATTGACCGCGACATGCGGCTGGACGTGGCGGAGCGGACGTTGGCGGATGGCACAATCCGCAGCGCAATCGATCCCGCTGAAGTGCGCGCGGCGGCGGTACGGTTGCGCGATACGGGTGCAGAGGCTTTGGCCATCGTGTTCATCAATGCTTATGCCAACCCGGCCAATGAGCAGGCTGCACTTGCCGCCGCGTCGGAGGTCTGGCCCAACGCCAACATCGCCTGCTCCAGCCAGATCCTGCCCGAAATCCGCGAGTTCGAGCGGACCTCCACCACGGCGCTGAACGCCTATCTGCAACCCGTCGTCGGCTCCTATCTCGCCAAGCTGGACGAGGCGCTGGCGGGGGATGGGTTCGAGGGCAAGTTCCACATCGTCCAAAGCAATGGCGGCGTGATGTCCACCGCGACGGCGCGGCGGCTGCCGGTGCGCACGGCGCTCTCCGGGCCAGCCGCGGGGGTGATCGCGGCGGCTTCGATTGCCCACGCCGCTGGGTTTCCGGATGTGATCACCGGCGATCTCGGTGGCACGTCGTTCGATGTGTCGCTGGTGGTGGGTGGCAAGACGGCGCTCGCCGCGCAGACCACCATCGATTTCGGCCTCGTGATCCGCGCGCCGATGATCGAGATCACCACCATTGGTGCCGGCGGTGGCTCGATTGCGCGGGTGGATGCGGGCGGGTTGTTGCAGGTGGGGCCAGAAAGTGCGGGCTCACGTCCTGGCCCGGTGTGTTACGCGGGCGGGAATACGCAGCCGACGCTGACGGATGCGAATGTGGTGCTCGGGCGGATCAATGCCGAGCGGCCGATTGGCGGGAAGTTGAAGCGGCTGGATGTGGAGGCGGCCGCGGAGGCGATCCGCGTGCATGTCGCCGACCCGCTCGGCCTGGGCGTGATGCAGGCGGCGGAGGCGATTGTGCGGGTGGCGAATGGGCGGATGGCGGGGGCCATTCGTCTCGTCTCCATCGAACGCGGCCATGATCCGCAACGTTTTGCCGCCGTCCCGTTCGGCGGCGGTGGGGCGTTGCATGCGGGGGCGTTGATCAAGGAATGCGGGCTCAAGGCGGCATTGGTGCCGCGTTTCCCCGGCATTACGTCGGCTTTGGGCTGCGTGATTGCCGATATTCGGCATGATCAGGTGCAGACGGTCAATCTGTCGCTTGAGGGGCTGGACGCGGCTACGATCAGCGCGCGGATGGCGCGAGAGGCGGCATCCGCGGTGCAAGTGGTTGAGGAAGCCGGACTGCCGGTGACGGGGATCGACGTGTTGTTCGAGTTCGACATGCATTATGTCGGCCAGACCCACACCGTCTCGGTGCCGCTTCCGGTCGCGTTCGAGGATGGGCACGTGACGCTGACCGAGGCGATTGCGCGGGCGGCGTTCGAGGCGGCTTATCAGGCCTCGTTCAGCCGATTGCTGCCGGGAATTCCCGCCCGCATCGTCAATCTGCGCACGACGGCGATTGGTCGTCGCCCGGCGTTTGATCTGAAGGCGTTGGCTCCCGTGGCGGGGTCTGGGTCGGCCTTGCCGCGCGAGACGCGGCAGGTGTGGTTCGATGGCGCTTGGCACGCGACGGCGATTTATGCGCGGCTTGATCTCCCGGTCGGCACAATCATCGCTGGCCCCGCCGTGCTGGAACAGCCGGATGCGACGACGGTGGTTGATCCTGGACTCACGGCGCGGGTGGATGCGTATGGCAATGTGATCGTGGAGCGGGCGGCATGAGTGGCGAGCAGATTCCAGTCAGCGAAACCGCGCTGCTGATTGTCGATCTGCAGAATGATTTCGTGCATCCCGACGGGGCCTATGGTCGCGCCGGGCTTGGGGTGGCGGAGATCGCGGCCCTGCCGGAGCGCCTTGCCCCGTTGGCGCAGGCAATCCGGGCGAAGGGTGGCTTCGTCGTCTCCACCCATTTCACCCTGGTGCCGGGGCATGGCGGTGAGCCGATCATCTCGCCGCACCTCAAGGCACTGCGCCCATTTCTGGCGAAGGGAGATTTCCTGCCCGGTGCCTGGGGGCATCAATTGGTGGATGTGCTGCAACCCGCCGATCTCTCGGTGGAGAAGATCGCCTATTCGGCCTTTTATATGACGCGGCTCGAATGGGTTTTGCGCAAAAGCGGCATTCGGCGGCTGATCGCAGGCGGCATCGTCACCAATGGCGGCGTCGCTTCCACCGTGCGCGAGGCGCATGTGCGGGATATCGACACGGTGGTGCTCAGCGATGGTTGCGCCGCCTTCACCCAAGCGGTGCATCAGACCGCGATTGACGCACTGCGCCCGGTCAGTCGGATTGCGACGGTGGCCGAGATGCTCGCCGAGATCGCCGCCGGATGAATTTCGAGATCAGCTTCCCCGTGGTGATCATCGGCGCGGGAGCCGCCGGGCTGGTGGCCGCCCTGGCAGCCCGCGCGCGAGGGGCCGAGGTGTTGGTGGTCGAGCGCGATCCCGTCCCGCGCGGGTCTACCTCGCTCTCCGCCGGGCTGATCCCTGCCGCCGGAACGTCGTGGCAGCGTGCGCTGGGAGAGTCCGACTCCCCTGCCCTGTTCGCCGCCGACATCATGCGCAAGGCGCATGACGCGCCTGATCCGGCACTGGTGGAGCTGGTGACCACCGAAATCGGCCCGGCGCTGGAGTGGCTGCACGAAGCGCATGGGCTCGAATTCTCGCTGATCACCGATTTCCGCTACCCGGGCCATTCCGCCCTGCGCATGCACGGGCTGCCGAGCCGGTCCGGGCTGGAACTGATTGATGGCCTGCGCTCGGCTGCCGAGGCCGCGGGGGTCGAATTGCTGTGCAACGCCCGCGTCACCGAGTTGTTGGCCCATGACGATCACATCCATGGCGTCATCGTCGAACGCCCCGACGGCAGCATTGAGCGCATCGGCTGTGATTCGCTGATCCTCGCCTGCAACGGCTATGGCGGCAACAAGGCGCTGGTGGCCGAACATATTCCGGCGATGGCTGACGCGCTGTATTTCGGCCATCCCGGCAATCAGGGCGACGCAATGCGCTGGGGCGAGGCGCTGGGGGCGGCGACGCGCGACCTTTCTGGCCATCAGGGTCACGGCTCGGTGGCGCATCCGGCGGGGATTCTGATCACCTGGGCGACGATCACCGAAGGCGGCGTGCAAGTGAACCTGCGCGGAGAGCGATTTTCCAACGAAGCCGCAGGCTATTCCGAACAGGGGGCCCATGTGCTGTCGCAGCCGGACGGCAAGGCTTGGACGGTTTTTGACGCAAGGATCGCCGCCATCGCCCGTCAATTCGCTGATTTCCAACAGGCCGAGGCGATGAACGCCATTGTGCAGGCGATGACCATTGACGATCTGGCCGCGCGCATCGGGGTTCCAGAAGCGAATTTGCAAGCGAGTTTGCACGAGGTCGAGACGCTCAAACGTGCGGGCGGGTCGGACCGTTTCGGCCGAGACTTCACCCATGTGCCGCCGCTTTCGCCACCGTATTGCGCCGTGCGGGTGACCGGCGCGTTGTTCCACACCCAAGGCGGGCTGGTGATCGACGGACATGCGCGGGTGAGACGGCGTTCCGGCCGGGTGATCGACAATCTCTACGCCGCCGGGGGTGCTGCCTGCGGCGTGTCCGGACCGGAACCAGGCGGGTATCTGTCGGGCAATGGTCTGTTGACCGCGGTGTCGTTGGGGATGGTTGCGGGACGATCGGCATCCGACGTTCAAGGACGCGCGGTGCAAGGCGGTTGATGCGTCGCTGCGCGACTTGCAATGAAGGGCGGGGTGATGGTGCAGAGGCCGTCGTAAGGTGCCAATTCCGAAGGAATTGCACCGTCAAGCCAACCCCGTGGTGCAATTCCTTCGGAATTGGCATCCTACGGACCAGGAATATTATCCTTGCCAACCACTCGGTTTTATGATCTACAATGACCGATGGCGTCCTCCCCTTCACAATCAGAGCCTGACATCACCGCGCGCGTGCGGTTGATCCTGCATGGGCTGCGTGCGGCGATGGGGATGTGGCGGTGGGATGCGGCGCTGACGGTTCTGTTCTACAACCGCAGCGGCCAGATCGTCGCAAAAATCGAACGGATGCTGCTGCGGTTTCGCGCGGGCAGGCTGTGGCGGGTGACGCGCCGGGAGGGCGGGCAACGCCGGCAAGCTTCCATCGCGAGCCGTGGCCCTGCCCTGCCGCGCAAATTCGGCTGGGCGATACAGGCCGGCAAGCATCAGGCGGTGATCTACGGCCTGCATCTGCGGCAGCTGCTCGACGAGCCGGACATGGCGGCGATGCTGGAGGCCGCGCCGCAAGCGAAGCGCGTTCTGCGGCCATTGCTGCGGGCGCTGTCAGTTGAATTGCCATGGACCGTGACACCGCCGCGACCGCCAAAGCCGCGCAAACCTCGCGCGCCGCGTCCGAAGCCGGAACCATACAAGACTCCGCTGCCGCGTGGGGTGATCACCTGGGCGCGACGGGAGAAAAGGTTGGAGCGGGCTCGGGAAAAAATAAAACTGCTTTTGAGCCCGGCGTAGAAAGGCCGCTCAAATGTTCCGAATAGTTATCGAAATCCTGCCAGGAGGCGGCGGGCTGCGCTTCGCTGGCCCACCCTATGTTTCATGTTCCTGGAACGTAGACCTTGTCGGCGTCCGGGTGGAACAATTGCTCGCCGCCTTGTGCGACGGCACCGATCTCGCGCTGGCCGTCCGGCCCGGCGAGCCACTCTGCCAGTTTGCGAGCGGGTTCGATCTTCACGTTGGGATGCAGCACCGGGTTCAGCTGGATCACGTCATAGCGGTTGATGAACGAGGCATCGCCCTCCACCAGCGCCACCAGATCGCGCTTGTTCTGGAAGGACAGCCAGGTGCCACGGTCGGTGAACACCATCGCGTTCATGGCTGCTGCCGCGTTCAGCGCTGCCCCCATGCCGCCGCCAATGTCGCGATACCAATCCGCCCCTGCCGGATTGATCCCGGCCTTTTTCCACAGCCGCTTCTCGGCGGCGTCGGTGCCGCTCGTGTCGCCACGGGTCACGAAGGCCGCGTGTTTGGAGGAGATTGCGGCGAGTGCTGCCACCGCATCATGCGTGCCCGCAATCCCCGCAGGATCGGATTTCGGGCCAACGAACAGGAAATCGTTCCAGGCGATCTCGCGCTTGAGGATGCCGTGGCCTTCGGCGATGAATTTCGCCTCGGCGTCCGGGTCATGCACCAGCACCAGATCGGCGTCGCCATGCGCCGCGGTGGCCAGCGCTTGGCCGGTGCCTTGGGCGATGACTTTCACCTCGATGCCGGTTGCCTTGGTGAAGACGGGCAGGATCTTGGCGAGCAGGCCGGAATTGTCCACCGAGGTGGTGGAGGCCAGCACGATGCTTTCTGCCTGCGCGGCACCACCCAACGCCAGCAGAACCGCCAGACTCAGACTGAGTTTCCGCATCACAACCTTGCTCCCCCCAGGGCAATGCCACCCGCACTGACCGCCACACTCACTCCGACCAGCACGAGGCCCAACAGCAATGCCGTCTCCAGATTGCCCATCGATGTTTGCAACACCACCGACGTGGTGAGCGAGCGCGTGTGCCCCGCGATGTTGCCGCCGACCATCAATACCGCGCCGACTTCGGACAGGCAGCGCCCGAAGCCCGCGAGAATGGCCGTCGCAATCGCACGGCGGTTCATCCCCAGCAGCACCGGCAAGGCGCGCAGACGCGAGGCCCCCAGGATGCGCAAGGGCGGGCCGAACTCCGCCCAGCTGCGTTCGAGGCTGCGATGCACGAGGGCGCAGATGATCGGAGCGGCGAGAGCCGCCTGGGCCGCCACCATCGCAGCAGGCGAGAACAACAAGTCGAGCCAGCCGAGCGGGCCGGAATGCGAGAGCAGCAGGTAGAACACCAGGCCGATCACCACCGGCGGCAGACCGAGCAGCGCGTTCACCGCCACCACCAGCACGGAGCGTGCGGGAAATGAGACCAATGCCAACACAGACGCGGCCGCTATGCCGAGCGCAGCCGCGATCAGCGTCGCCGCCGCACTCACCCACAGCGAGAGGAAGAATGGTCCGGAAATGTCGGAAATCGCGCTCAGGCGGCGAGTTCCTGGGTGCGGACGAGGCGGGCATAGAGGCCGTCCTGGGTCATCAACTCGGCATGCGAGCCGATCTCCACCGCGCGACCCTCGCCGACGACGACGACGAGGTCGGCATCGCGCACGGTCGACAGCCGGTGGGCCACCACAATGGTGGTGCGGCCGCGGCGCAGGGTGAGCAGCGCCTCCTGCACCAGCGCCTCGCTCTCGGCATCCAGCGCCGAGGTCGCCTCGTCGAGCAGCAGGATGCGGGGATTGCGCAGCAGCGCGCGGGCAAGCGAGACGCGTTGGCGTTGGCCGCCAGAGAGGCGACCGCCAGCGGGGCCGACGAAGGTGTTGTAGCCTTCGGGCAGGCCCTCGATGAACGCATGCGCTGCCGCAGCGCGGGCCGCGTCTTGCACGTCTTCGTCGGTGGCGTCGGGTCGGCCCATGCGGATATTGGCGGCCACCGTGTCGTCGAACAGCAGCGTGTCCTGCCCGACATAGGCAATCGCTGCCCGCAAGGAGGCCAACGAGACGTGGCGGAGATCGGCACCATCGAGGGTGATCGCGCCGGTCGTCACGTCATAGAAGCGCGGGATCAGCGCGAGTGCGGTGGATTTGCCTGCGCCGGACGGCCCAACCAGTGCCACCGTCAGCCCTGGCTCGGCGGTAAAGCTCAGATCACGCAGACCGGCTCTTCCATCGGGATAGACGAAGCCGACTTTCTCGAACACCAGCCGCCCCTGCCCGGGCGGCAGGGAATCCGCTCCCGGCTGGTCGGCCACCCCGTTGGGCTCGTCGATGATGGCGAACACCCGCTCCAGCCCGGCATTGCCCTCCTGCAAGGCGGCGTTGAGGTTGCCGAGCGCGCGCAGCGGCTGCGAGGCGAGCAGCAGTGCTGTGACGAACGCGGTGAAATCGCCCAGCGTTCCGGTGCCATGCGCCGCCCGCCAGCCGACGAAGCCGAGCACGGC
>CAITEF010000600.1 GCA_903891315.1 uncultured Rhodospirillales bacterium
GGCGCCGACAAGCCTGGCATCCGCCGTCGCGGTGCGAGTGCCAACATGGATGGTGCGGCCCTCGCAGGTTAACGTGCCGGTGCGGGCGGTAATGGCGCGCACAAGATTAACCTTTAATTCCAGCGTTGTGTAGGCGGACCCTGCGGGTAGGGCGCTATGCACCGCGCAGCCTAACGCGCTATCGAGCACGGTGGAGGCCCAGCCGCCATGCACGGTGCCGAGGGGGTTGTAATGGCATTCTCCGGGCGTGGCCTCAAAGACCGCCATCCCGAAATCGAACCGCACGGCGCGCATGTTGACCAAGGCCGCAATCGGCGGCCCGGCATCCGGGTCCGTTAACATGCGGCGCAAGAAGTCCAGCCCAGTCAGGCTGGCGAGGGCCGACAGATCGGCGCTCGGCCGACGCCAGGTGACCGTTAGGCTATCATGGGTCGCTGTCATTCACGCCAAATCGGCTTGGAGAGTTGGTAGCTGCGTTCGGCGTCGGTCATGCCGATATCCTTCAGGTCGAACAGGCTGAACAGCGACAGTTCCTGCCGCTCACGCGAGCGTGTTTGCCACGTCCGCAGGGTTTCGCCCAGACGGTGGGTGAAAGAAAAGCTGGGAAGGTGAAAGCCGGGCAGGGATACGATATGGGCCATTGGAAACTCCATCTGATTGCTCAGTCAGTGAACGCGTTTCCTGCCCCAACTCGATGTCTTTGCTTGACGCAGCATCATTTGGCCGTTTTGCTGCATTGCACAAATTCTTAAATCTCACCCTTACGCATGAGCTTGTCTCACCCATATTGGAAAATATGACCCTTCCTCTCCCCGGACTGAACGGGCTTAGGGCGTTTGAAGCCGCGGCGCGGCATCTCAGCTTTACCCGGGCTGCCGATGAACTGCATGTGACGCAGACCGCGATCAGCCACCAGATCCGCAAGTTGGAGGATCAGCTTGGGGTGAAGCTGTTCCTGCGCCGCATTCGTGCGGTGGAACTGACCCGCGAGGGGGAAGACTACCTGCCGTCCGTGCGGGCGGCGTTCGAGGATTTGCGTCAGGCGACCGCAAGGCTGCGCGGGCCGCGCGCGCATGCGGTGGTGACGGTGAGCACGACCACGTCGCTGGCCGCCAAATGGCTGCTGCCGAAGCTGGCGGATTTTCAGGCACAACACCCCAATATCGAAATCCGGCTGACCACTACCACCGCACTGATCGATCTGGCCGGAGAGGGGATTGATCTGGGCATTCGCTATGGCCGCGGTGCCTGGCCCGGCCTGCAAGCGGATTGGTTGATGGCGGAGGATATTTTTCCCGTTTGCAGCCCGATTTTGCTAACGGGGCCGAAGCCGTTGGCGCGGCCGGAGGATCTGGCTCAGCACACGCTGCTGCATATGTCGCTGTATGCGGATGAGTGGCTGCATTGGCTGACCGCCGCCGGCCTGCCGGCGCGGCTCGCCACCGGACCTGGCCTGACCTTCGACCTTAGCCTGATGGCGCTGGCGGCAGCGATGGACGGGCTTGGGGTTGCCCTCGGCCGCACCGCCTATGTGGAGGCCGACCTTGCTGCTGGCCGGCTGGTCAAGCCGTTCGACTTCGTGCTGCCGGCGGAGGCCGGGTTTTATGTTGTGACGCCGCAGGGCACGGCGCCACGGCCTGAGGTTGCCGGCTTCATCGCCTGGCTGCATGGCACCGCCGCGCCGGGTGGCTAAAGCCTTCCCGAAACGCCGCAGGACGCTATGTATCCCGCGTCGCTTACCGGTGCGGCCAAGGAGTGCGACCGCTTTGAACACGATGCCCACACCCAACGGTGCCCAACGCCGTCCGTTTATTTTGGCCGCCTGTATGCTGGCGATGTTTATGGCGGCGATTGAAGCCACCATTGTCTCGACCGCCATTCCCACCATCGTTGCCGACCTCGGTGGGTTCTCGCTGTTTGGTTGGGTGTTCGGCGCCTATTTGCTGGCCCAATCGGTCAGCATCCCGATCTACGGCCGGTTGGCGGACTTGTTTGGCCGCAAGCGGGTGCTGTTTGTGGGCATCGCGGTGTTTCTGCTCGGCTCCACCCTGTGCGGCTTTGCCACCTCCATGGTGGCATTGATCGGGTTCCGCGCTTTGCAAGGGCTGGGGGCCGGGGCCATTCTGCCGATTTCATCGACCATTATTGGCGACATCTATGCGCCAGCAGAGCGGGCGAAGCTGCAAGGGTGGCTCTCGAGCGTGTGGGGGATCGCCGCCGTGTTGGGGCCGTTGCTCGGCGCGCTGGTGGTGACGCGGTTGA
>CAITEF010000601.1 GCA_903891315.1 uncultured Rhodospirillales bacterium
CAACGCGATCACCAGATCACGCAATTCGGTCAGAGACAGCGTGATCAAATCCGGGGGCGGAGACATGGACGCATTGATTCAGAAACCGCCGCTTCGTGGAAGCAAAATCAACACGATGCCCGGGGTTTTGCCCCTCTTACGGGCCCTGTAAAACGTCGTTGCATCTTCCTCCTGGTGCGCCGGCCCGGTCAGGAGGCCACGAGGCGGATTGTGGGTTTTTCGGCTGGAGGCTGCGGCGTGCTGCGGCTGAAGCTGGTGTTGGACCAGTGACGCTTGCTCTGCTTGTAGGTGACCTTGCAATGCATGGCGACGGCGCCGTGGAGCTCGCGCCGCGTGAGAATGCGCAGGGACCGGAGTTCGACTTCGAGCGGGTTGGGGCTGGTGGCCAGGTGCCGGGCGACGGCGCGGGTGAGGAGGCCGGGGCCGCTGGCCAGCCATAGGAGGTCGCGATCCCCGCGATTGACGGCCGTAACGAGGTGCCCGAGGGCTGCGCCAAGCACCGGGTGGCGGGGCACGGCGGCGATGAAATTGTTGCCGACCGTGCCGTATTCCTCCTGGTAGAGCACCAGGGTCGCAGCTTGCGGCATGACGTTTGGCAGTGGGGCCAGGCAGCGGTCATCGGCATCGATGTAGAAGCCGCCTTTGATGAAGAGGTAGGCGAGGCGGAACAGATCGGATTTTTGGGCTAGTTCGGTGCAGCGCTGGTAGGCCTGCAGCACGGGCGGTACGAAATGCTGGCGGAGGAAGGATTGGGCCTCCTCGTCGTTTATTTGCGTGTGGGTGAACCTTGGATGGGTTGTGCGCCAGCCTTCCATCAATTCAGTGACGTCTGGCGGCGGATATGGACCGTCCCAGTACTGCATGATTGTGTGGGGGATGCCTCGGTGCAGTCCGGCCTCGCCGGCGCGGAGCGGGGCCAGGGCGCCTGACTGACGCAGGGCCACCAGAAACACCATGGACGTTGGAGTGTGCTCGGGATCTGCGGCCACCATCGACCGCAGGCGCGTGACCCGATCTGGCGGCGCCACGTGGCGCAAGGCCGTGATGCCTGCCAGCGACTCCTGATCGACCATGAACTCGTTTAGGATTTCGCCAAAATGGGTCTGTGACACCTTCAACGAGCGGCCAAGCAATTTCGCGTTCGGGGCATCGGCGCTGACCTGCTGCTTCATGACCTCCATCGCCTCATCTACCTCCAGCGCCAGCAGACGGGCACGGGCGAGGTCGATCAGCAGCCACGAATCGTTTGGACGCTCCAAGCGGGCTTCCTCGTAAAGCGCGATCGCGTCGTTGATTCTCCAATCCTCTTCGGCGGCCTGCCCCCGAAAATGCAGCAGGCGTGTCCGTGCCTCATGCGTTGCCTCGGGGGCGCGGGACAGGCACGTCGTTACGACGACCGACGAGGAGAGTAGCTTTTCGAAGCGGAACCGTTGATACCACAGCCAGAAATCCTGCGGTGCGGCGGCGAAGGCTTCGCGGGCGATCTCGAGTGCGCGCAGCCAGTCGCCGGACTGGTGCATTAGTTCGAGCCGCAGGAACGTTATGTGGGGCGAGGGGCCGCAGACACCTTCTGCATCGTCGAGTAGGGCCGTCGCGGCGCGCCGTTCGCCGAGTTCAGCCAGGGAGCGGGCGGCGCCCAGATAGGCCTGCAGCGCCTTCGGGCGCAGAGCGACGACTCCATGAAACAATTTCAGCGCCGTCTCATGGTCCTGCGCGCGCCAAGCGAGTTCGGCCAGTTCGGTCAGCGCCGTTTCGTTGTCCGGCGCGATCCGGTGGGCCTCCTCCAACAGCCGCCGTGCCTCCTGCGGCTGCCCGAGATCGCGCGCGGTCAGTGCCATGTGCACGAGCGGCAGAGCCTTGGTGGGGTCGGTGTCATGCGCGCGCTGAAACGCCGCCATCGCTTCGGTGTTGCGCGAGGCGGCCCGTTCGGTGTGGCCGAGACTCATCCAGGCCTCGGCCCCGCCAAGGCCCTTCTCCAGCAATTGCGCTGCGATCATCCGTGCAGCCGCGAGATCGCCGGTGACGCGGTGCTGGGCGGCCAGTTCCAGGAGCGGATCGGGACTGTTGGCCGGGGCAGACTTCGCCGCGGCCCTGAGATAGTTGAGGGCCGAGGCATGGTCGCCACGGGCTGCGGCGAGGTGCCCGAGACCGCTGAATGCGGCAAAATGCGCTGGGTGTCTCTCCAGGACCGATTGGTAGGTGACCTCGGCCTCCTCCAGCCGGTTCAGCAGGAGCAGGATCGACGCCAGTTCCAACCGCGGCCAGGGATCGGTCCACGGCGCCGCGGCGGCCGAGGCGCTGAAATGCGCGAGCGCCCTCGCATGTGCCCCGTCGGCCCGGGCGACCTGGCCGAGACCCAGCAGCGCGCTGAACTGGTTCGGATGAAGGGCAAGAACGGCATCGTACGCTACCTCCGCCTCACGCATCCTGCCCAGTCGGCGCAACGTGTGAGCCATCTCGACTGCCGGCCACGGATTGTCCGCGGGCGCGTACTGCGCCGCGGCTTCGAACCGCGCGAGTGCTGCTCTGTCATCACCCCGAAACCGGGCCAGCTGACCCAGGCCCAGATGCACAGCGAAATGTTGGGGGAACGTATCAAGCAATCCGTCATAGATGCTCAGAGCTTCGGCCAACTGCCCGCTCTTGACGAGGGTGTCGGACAATCCCAGCCGCGGCCAAGGATCGTCCACCGGTGCGACACGGACAGCCTGCGCATAATGCGCCATCGCCGCCGGATGGTCGCCGGTCGCGGAGCTTGTGTAGCCGAGCCCCATCAAGGCGTGCAGTTGGTTGGGGTGATCCGTCAGCACTTCGGTATAGCCGGTCGCCGCCTCGCCAAGCCGTCCCATCCGGCGCAGGGTATGGGCGCGTTCCAGGCGGGGCCAAGGATCATCCGCGCGGGCCGCACAAGCCGCCTTGGTGAAGCGGTCGAGAGCCAACGTCTCGTCGCCACGGGCCTGTGCCTCGCGGCCGGCGGTCATCAAGTTGGCGATATCAGCCTCGGTTGCGGCAGCCGACCACGGTGAGGCCTCAGTGTCGGGCAGCATGAGGGCGATCTAAATCCAATTGCGTGTGGCGGGGCGAAGCGTAACACCGAAGGCTGTCTGGCAGAACGTCGTACTATCACAGGGGCATGTCACGTGGGCCGTGCCGATCGTGCGGGATCACACGAAAAATGATCCTTCACCTCGCATTCTTGGTCCGGGATGAGATTGTTCGGCAGCCGGAAGCGTGCGATGGACCCGTGCGGGTGACTCAAGGATCCTTCCATATGGCTACTTTCATGGTGACCGGCGGGGCTGGCTACATCGGCAGCCATCTCGTGAAGCTCCTCCACAAGCGCGGTGACAAGGTCGTCGTCGTTGACAATCTGCGTCAGGGCCATCGCGCCGCGGTGCCGGCGGATGTTCGCCTCGTCCAGGCGGATCTGGCCGATCGCGCGGCGCTGGATGAGGTGTTCGGCTCCGAGCGCTTCGACGTCGTGTTCCATTTCGCGGCGCTGTCGCTGGTGGGCGAGAGCATGCGCGAGCCGCTGCGTTATTGCCGCGAAAACCTGTCTAACGCCATGAACCTGGCCGAGGCCGCGATGGGCGGCGGTTGCCTGCGGTTCGTGCTTTCGTCGACTGCCGCTGTGTTCAACCCGCCGACCGACAACAGCGCCATCGCCGATGACGCCGTGCCCG
Source organism: uncultured Rhodospirillales bacterium (assembly GCA_903891315.1). Lineage (GTDB taxonomy): Bacteria > Pseudomonadota > Alphaproteobacteria > Acetobacterales > Acetobacteraceae > CAIQQQ01. The sequence continues at coordinate 3,684 of CAITEF010000601.1, forward strand.
ATCCACCGAATGCCTACGGCGAAAGCAAGCTGATGATCGAGCGCGCGCTGTCCTGGGCCGATCAGGCGCACGGTATGCGCTTTGCCGCTCTCCGCTATTTCAACGCGGCGGGCTGCGATCCTGATGGCGATCTCGGCGAGGACCACACGCCCGAAACCCACCTCATCCCGCTTGCGATCGACGCCACCCTCGGTCGTCGGCCAAAGTTGTCGGTGTTTGGTGGTGACTACCCGACGCGGGACGGCACGGCAGTGCGCGACTACATCCATGTCTCTGACCTTGCCGCCGCCCATGTGGCGGTGCTGGACCGTTTGGAGCACGGCTCTTGCCGTTACAATCTCGGCACTGGACAGGGCACGACGGTTCGCGAGATTCTCGAAGCGATACGGCGCATCTCAGGCCGCGAGGTCCCGCATGAAGCAGCCCCTCGCCGCGCAGGTGACCCGGCCGTTCTGGTGGCAAGCTCCGACAGGTTCACAGCGGACACAGGTTGGCAGCCGCGCTGGCGTCGGCTTGACGATCTGGTGGCGACTGCATGGAACTGGCGGAGCAATCATCCGAATGGCTATGGAGACTGAGCCACCGGGCGCCGCACGGTCGGCCGGCGGGACTTGACGGCATTCTGCTTGCATGACACGCATTTCCAACGAAACTTGTGAGCAAACGTTTCGAGCAAGGTTGAATTCCTGTGGGCGTTTCAGGGCGTGGGTATATCGATTTCTATGGCCATGCGTCTGATGTCGACCATTACATCCTGGGCGGCTGGGCCTCTGAAGACCTGTCCGAAATGGTGTGCGCCGGCCTTCTGACGCTTTTGTTCGAAGATGGGGAACTGACGGGAAGCGCGAGCGGGGCCATCTATCCGCGTCCTGCGCTTGGCGGGCTCGGGACCGGCATTGTCATCTGCGTCACTGCGGATCGACCAATGCGTGGCCGCTTGCAGGCCGTCATGCTCGGGGCTGGCGTGGATCGCATCAGCATCACGCCCTCGAAAGACGGCGCGGCCGTCGATGAGGAGGCGCTTGCCGAGATGCTGGCACCGATCCTGCCGCATGTGTCCAGAGCGCTGCCGCGTTTTCTGATGGAACGCCTCAACCCTGATCTGATGATGATCAGGGGCGCCATCGATCTCTTGGGAACCGCCGACGGCATAAGGGTGATCTGCGGCTGGGCACCCTTGGGTCAACTTTGCGAAAGACAGGTCGAGGCGACTTGGTCGGCATCCGGCACAACGACGACCGATCCAGCGACCGTCATGCTGTATGAGCGCGACGGTCTCGTGGCCCCCAGCGTCGGAGTCGTTCTGATGATCCCTGCCACGGCCGGGGCACAAGCGCAGCACCCCAGGGACGCTACGGGTTCGGTTCGGTTTCAGCTGGATGGCGAGACAGTCGTGCTGTCCCCGACGCCCTCCGTCCAGATTGTGGACGGCGAACGTCTTCGCGACGCCCTGCGGCCCCTGTTGCCGCGGCTGGAACGCGGCCACGCCCATGACCGGCTGACCAGGCTTGCGGCACCGCGCAGCTACCGCGGCGGCAACACGCTGGGCAGCCTCTCCGATGTGGTCCGACTCGAGATCGACGAGGCGATCGCATGTCCGCCCAACGGCCTGGTCCTGCTCGGCTGGCTGCTGGCGAACCCATCCACGGTGGAAAGCCTGTGGCTGCATTCCGGCCCCTTCGTTACAAAATTGCAGCCGGAGCAGCGGATCTCCGTCGCACGTGGCGGCGGCGTCGAGGAGATCGGCCGGGAATTGGGCCTGTTCGATCCGCGCTGCGGCTTCATCGCATTCATCCCCGAAGGCTATGAGCGCGACGCCTCAAGCTACCTCGAGATCCGCACGCAACGCGGCGAGGTGGCCTATCGCGACCTCCCTGCACCCCGCCTGTCCGGACGCCGGGCGATCGAGGCGCTGCTGGACGGATGCGATTTTCAATACGCCGATCTGGAACCGGCCTTCGACAACGTGCTGGGCCCGGCCATCCGCAGACTCAATCAAGATCGGCTCGCGCGCCCGCAGGCCACGGTCACGATTCAGTTCGGCACCCCCCATCCGGCCCCGCGCTGCTCGGTGATCGTGCCGCTGTATCGCAGGCTGGATTACATGGATTTCCAGGTCGGCCTGCTCGCCGCCGATCCACCGGGCCGGGATGTCGAACTGATCTACGTGCTGGATGATCCACCGCTGCGGCGAGATGCGGAAAATCTGGCAGCCCTGCTGCACGCACGGTTCGATGTGCCGATCACCCTGATCTGCCTCGCAGAAAATCTCGGCTTCGCGCCGGCAAGCAATATCGGCCTACGGACCGCACGCGGCACGTTCGTCTGCCTGCTGAACTCGGACGTGTTTCCCCAAGGCCCCGCCTGGCTCGACCGCCTCTGCGACCGGCTGGACACAAACCAGTCACTGGGCATCGTCGGCCCAATGCTCTTATATGAAGACGGTTCAGTGCAACATCGCGGCATGAGTTTCCGCAAGCTTCCGCAGTTCGGCCATTGGTTCTTCGGCGATCATCCCGGCAAAGGCCTGAAACCCGAGCCGGGCGGCGGGCTTGCCCCCTGCCTCAGCATCACCGGAGCCTGCATGGTGCTGCGGCGCGACCTGGCGATAGAGATGGGCGGCTTTGACGAAGGCTACATCATTGGCGATTTCGAGGATTCAGACCTTTGCCTGAGAGTTCAGGACCTGGGCCTAAGCTGCGCCGTGGATCTCGACGAGCGGCTGCTGCACCTGGAACGAAAATCGCAGGCATCGTCAGCCCTGCGCTGGCGGATGAACCTCACGATCTACAACGCGTGGTTTCACCAAAGGCGGTGGCAGACGGTTCTCACCGGTCTCATGAGTCCCGGAACGACGTGACGGCGGCGCCCGAAAAACTGCGGATTCTTGTTGCCAGCCACGGCCACCCCGCGATCGCCAAGGGGGGTGCCGAAATCGCGGCATGGCGCCTGTTCGAGGAGCTGCGCGCAAAGGCGGACTGCGAGGCCTGGTTCCTCGGCTGCGAAGGCGACGTTGCCGACCCACACGCAAGAATTACCCAGCCCTTCTCCGAGCGCGAATACGTCTACGCCGCCCAGGGGTTCGATTGGTTCCGCTTCGCCAATCCAGACCCGCTGTTCCCCGAGGCATTCACCGACCTGCTGCACCGCCTCCGGCCGGACGTGATCCATTTCCACCATTACGGCCGTTTCGGCGTGGAGGTGTTTCACATTGCCCGGCGCGCGCTGCCGGGCGTGCGGATCATCCTGACGCTGCATGAGTATCTCGCCATCTGCAACCATTTCGGACAGATGGTGACCCGCCCGCATTTCCACCTCTGCCACGCAGCCAGCCCCATTGCCTGCAACCGCTGCTTCCCCGACATTGAGCGCGAACGTTTCTTCCTGCGCCGGCTCTACCTGCAACGCTACTTCGCCGAGGTCGATCACTTCATCGCCCCCAGCGCCTTCCTGCGCGACCGCTACGTCGCCTGGGGCCTGGATGCGGCACGGATTACTGTGATGGAAAACGCCGTGGCGCCGGCCCGGACGGATCTGCCGCCCGTCACGCGCCAGGACAAGCTGTTCCGCGCAGGGTTCTTCGGCAACATCTCAGCCCTCAAAGGCATTGCCGTGCTGCTTGAGGCGGCGAGACTGCTCAGGGCGGCCAAGGTCACGGGCATCGTGATCGAGATCCACGGCGAATACCGCCTGCAACCACCGGAATTCCAGGCGGCGTTCCTGGAGCGCCTGGCCAAGGCCGGTTCGAATGTGCTGCACGCGGGCCCGTATGATGAAACCAGCGTGGATGCGTTGATGCGCCGTGTCGACGTGGTGGTTGTGCCGTCGATCTGGTGGGAGAATTCACCGGTGGTGCTCCAGGAGGCGCAGCGCAACGGGCGAATGGTTGTGTGCTCCGATATTGGCGGCATGGCCGAGAAGGTTCGAGACGGCATCGATGGGTATCATTTCAGTGCGGGGGACCCGCAGGCGCTGGCGTCGTTGTTGCAGCGCCTGGCTGGCGCCGGCGACGATGCGCCCATCGTGACGCCTGAAACGTCCGAAGGGGCCACGAACATCACTGTCGCGGAGCACTGGCGTCTATATCGCCTCCGGGCCATGCGATGAAGTGACGAGAAACTGAGACCATTGTATCGAATGCTCCGCGTCGATAATGAGTGAACGAGTGAAGTCGGTGAACGTCACTCCATCGATACGCACATCAGGCAAAAAGGATCCATCGTGATCGTATCACAAAACTCGATCGGTCTCGTGTACGCCGGCCATGTCGATGTGTTCGGCATTATACCTGACGTCGGATGGTTTTTTTGCGGCTGGGTCGAGGCGCGGTTCATCGACATGGTTGCCAAAGCGCAGCTCAGCGCGCGTTTCGATACAGAAGAATTGCGCGGCGGATCAGTTGTCGCATTTTATGATCGCGAGGGACTGGGTGACCGCGGTGTTGGCTTTATTGCCTATATCGAGGGTGCGATCTCGGCATCCTCCACGCTGTCTCACCTTGCGTTTCAGCACGGCAGCTTGAACGTGGCAGTGACACCGAGCAGCAGTCAGATGCCAACAGATTCAGAGATTCTTCCGGCAACTCTCATGCCTATGCTCGACGGCTCTAGGCCCGTCGCGTCCAGGTATGAATTGCAATCCAGGCTGACAAACAAGATGCACGGGTCTGGGATGTTACCAGGTCCGGCAAACGCTCGGATCGCCATCATCTCTCACGCGCATCCATCCGTATCCAAGGGGGGTGCGGAGATTGCCGCCTACACGCTGTTCAGGGGACTGCGGCAGATTGGCGTGGACGCGATCTTCATCGCCGCCGTCAGCCATCGCGACAGGGCACGGCTGGTGTTCGCAACACCGCATGAGCGGGCGGTGTTCTACGATCCAAGCCGCTACGAGTGGTTCTACAACCTGGCACCGCGGCAGATATGGCTGGACCTGCAGCAGATCCTCGTCGCCGAGCGGGTTCAGATCGCGAATTTTCACCATTTCATCAATTTCGGAATCAATCTGCTGCGGGATATGCGGCAGGAAACTGACATCGCGGTGTTCCTGACGCTGCATGAATATCTCGCGATCTGTCAGCATCACGGCCAGATGGTGACTCGCCCGGCGCAGAACTTGTGTTACCGCTCCTCGCCGGTGGCCTGCGCCACCTGCTTTCCTGAGCACAGCGCCGACCAGTTCGTGCTGCGGCGGGAGCTGTTCCTGGAAACGCTCCAGAGCCTGCATGGGCTCATTTCACCCAGTCATTTTCTGGCCGGTCGCTTTGCCGAATGGGGGCTGCAGCGCCCGATCACGGTCATCGAGAACGGACTGGCGCCCGAGCTTCAGAACCTCCGGGTGGCGCGCGCGTCCGGGGAAGAGGATGCAGCCGACAGGCAATGGGTGTTCGGCTTCTTCGGGCAGATCACGCCGTTCAAGGGCATGGAGGTGCTGCTGCAGGCGATCGAACTCATCGCCCGAGACCGCAAGCTGGCCCAGCGCGTCCGCATCCGCATCCACGGCGGCATGGTGGGCCAGGACCCCGCCTTCGTGCAGCGCTTCGAGACGGTGGTGAAGGCCAGCCCCTTCGTGACGGCCCTCGGCGCCTACGCCAATACCGACGTGCAACGGTTGATGGCGGTATGCGACTATGCAATAATTCCTAGCACATGGTGGGAGAATTCACCGGTGGTCATCCAGGAGGCCTATCTGGCTGGTTGCCCGGTCATCGCCGCTGATATTGGCGGCATGGCAGAGAAGGTGCCGCATGGCGTGAGCGGCCTGCAGTTCCGCGCTCGTGAGGCAGGTGATTTGGTAAGACAAATTGGGTTTGCAGCCGTTGACGAAACGTATGTCAAACTGCGAGCGGAGCTACCGAAAACTCCCACGGCCGCGGGGATGGCCGAACGGATGCTAAGGTGTTTCTCTACGAGATTGGTTGAAACCTTAGCGTGAGAGATGGTGGTCAGAGCGTGGCTCGGCAACGACGGCATTGCACACGTTGTGTAATTGCAAAAATTTTCACTGCAACAAATAAATAGCGGGAGAGTTGGTCGGGGAGTTCTGCAGCAGACGCAAACATCGAAGTGAACTTATAATACGAGTGCGCATAAAATTAATCCACCCTGAAATACATTCAATATAATCTATGTGATCAATGAACCAGGAGTCTGTCGCACTCCGCCCATCGACTCTACGGTTGGCTAGCGTTAACGCCGGGATGACAATTCGGCAGCGAGGTCCTTTTTTCACGCCGACACGCAACCCTCGATCCGCAGCGATAACTAGCCGAGACGTTGACCCGCTTGGTGAAGGGATGGCGAAACTCCTGCATCGACGAACTCATGCTTTGGGTGATGGCCGAAAGCCACGCGGGCTAAAAGTCAACCGGCCGTCGCAAGGCTGCAGAACATCGCTAACGGTGATAACGAGCGCCATTAGGGTCAGAAGCGGCGCAACCCAGTCCACAGTCTCGACCACGCGCCGGCACTGGACATAAACCGAGTTCCACTTGCCGTGATTGCCAGCCAAGTGTCGTCCGGGGGATCCGGTGCGCATGATCCACATCAGGCCGTTGAAATGCCGCCGATTATCTTGAGCAGATCGCGCCCGACAGCCAAGCTCAGATGGCAGAAGAGGGCCGATGATTGCCAAGGCCGCGCCGATCATGTTGCTCGGATACGTCAAGAATTCCTCCTCTCAATAAGTATCCTTTAATCAAAAATCAAGCGGATCAGGAATCTCTCTTGTTAACGCAAGCTAGTAACTCGTCCTATTTCGCCTGCGCCGTAGACGGCGCGGGTCAAGGCCACCGCCTCTAGCACCGCCGTCTCCCAATTCGCGGGCTGCAGCATTTCGATCGAGATCCAGCCCTTATAAGCTGCCGCGCACAAAGCTGCTGCTGCGCTAACATGGTCGGCAGCCGGCGCCGAGAAATCTCCAAGCTTCGGTTCCGCCGCGTGGAAATGCGCGAGTAGCGGTCCCGCCGCGGTTACCGCGCGCCCAATATCGCCGCCGCCGAGCAGCGCGCATCCGGTGTCAAGATGCACCCTGAGCCCCGGATGGTCTACCGCACGGACCATTGCAATCACCTCCTCAGCGGTGGTTAGAAAGTCGCCGCCATAAACAGCCGGCACAGGCTCCAGGCCCAGAACCAGCCGGCCCTCGGCCCAACAAGCCTCCGCCACCTGCCGCAGTCGCCCGGCGCCCAGCGCGAAGGCCTCCTCCGCCGGCATTACGCCACGGCTGCGCTGCCTCGGCGCCCCAAAGACGCCGACGCTCGCCCCGAGTCCGGCTCCCACCCCGGCGACCCGCCGCAGGTGATCCAGCAGACGACTGAAAGCGGTCTTATCCCCCAGCAGGGCAACGCCCTCGGCCTGGAACAGCAACGCCTGCAGCGAGGATACGACCAGCCCGTGCCCCGCCAGCATGGCCCGGTAATCGCCCAGTTGCACCGGCGACAGCGCGTCCCACGACGCGATCCGTGTCGGAGCCACCTCGATGCCACACACCTCGTCCGCAACCAGGGCAGCCAGGAACCGTGACGGCGCATTGGCTGGAAAAGCGAGGTTCGAAACTGCAATCACGGCGTGCCCGTCAGGCGGACTTGCGCTACATAGTCGCCGAGTTCCGCGAGTGATGCGGCCGCAGACAGATGGTAATCGCCCACCCCGCCGAGCATCGCCGCGTGACGTGTCCGCATGTTGTAGCGCGGTGCGGGCAGCGTCGCGTCGCCGATGACGATGCCGGGGAAAAAGCGCGCGGCGATATCTGCCGTCCGCACCGGCTCTACAGCGATGTTCAGTAGCCGTGCGTCAGCCGCGATCGCGCGACGGGCATCGTCGGCGAGGCGGCGCAGCGGATACCATTGCAGAACCGCCTCGGGTGCAATGCGGTCGGTCATGTTCCCTGTCAACATATCGAAGATGGCGTTTTTTTTCAGCCCCATGCCGAACAGCGCCGGCAAGCGGAGGATGGTGTGGCGAGCGAAGTGCTCCGCCACGAGATATTCCAGTTCCAGCCGGTGGCGCCCATACGCCTCGCCCTCGCCGCGCGATGGCATGTCCGCTTCCGTCACGTCAATCGGGCGCGGATATACATCGATTGTGGAGATCAGCAGCAAATGCTCGGCCTCCACCGTCCTCAGCACGTCCCACAATCCCGAGATGCCGGCCCAGTCCGCCTCCGGTTCTCGGTTCGCCTTCCACTTCACCGCTGACACTCCGGCGCACACCACCGTACCAAAGCGTCCGCCGCGCATCTTCTCGATGTGATCGGGCTGGAGAGCCTTGACCCAGACGAGG
>CAITEF010000602.1 GCA_903891315.1 uncultured Rhodospirillales bacterium
CCATGCCAAATCGGTGTTGGTCGATGTCTCCGGCAAGGGGGTGGCCGCCGTGCAGCCCTATGCGCCGATGGACCTGCTCAAACCCACCCCAGCTGCGGGGGCGAAGTGATGCGCGGCGTGCTGGCGAAAATCCTGCTGGGTGTGGTAGTGCTCTCAGCCCTCTGCCTGGGCAACGCGCTGTATGTGGTCGATGAAACCCAGCAGGCCCTGCTGCTGCGCTTCGGCAAGCCAGTTGGCGTGGACAGTGATCCGGGGCTGAAAATCAAGGTGCCGTTCATCGACACGGTGATCTTCTACGACAACCGCCTGCTGCCACTGCAGCCCGCCGCCGAGCAGATCATCCTCGGCGACCAGAAACGGCTCGATGTGGACACCTACACACGCTTCCGCATCGCCGACCCGCTGCGTTTCTACCAATCAGTCCGCACGCTGGAGGCGGCACAGAGCCAACTGACGCAACTCGTCGGCTCCTCACTGCGCCGGGTGCTCGGGCAGGTGAAGCTCGCCACTTTGCTCACGCCGGAGCGCGAGAAGGCGATGACGGCGATACGGGGTGAGGTGGCGGAGAATGCGCGCTCGCTCGGCATTGAGGTGGCCGATGTGCGGATCCGACGCGCCGATCTGCCCGCCGAGACGAGCCAGGCGATCTATGACCGGATGAAATCCGAGCGTCAGCGCGAGGCGAAAGAGTTGCGCGCACAGGGTTTCGAATGGGCGCAGGAAATCCAGTCACAGGCGGATCGCGAGCGAACGGTGCTGCTCGCCGAAGCCCAGCAAAAAGCGAAGGTTCTGCGCGGCGAGGGCGATGCGGGAGCAGCGAAGCTCGCGGCGGATGCGTTCGGCGCGGACCCGAAATTTTATGCCTTCACCCGTGCGGTCCAGACCTATCGAACGTCCCTCTCCGACTCCGCACCCACGCTGGTGCTCACCCCGGAGAGCAGCCTGTTGCATGTCTTCGCCAACGGGCCAACAAAGTGAGCGCTGCGACGATGCCAGCGCCGTCGCGCTGGATGCGGGCGTTGCTGGCGGTGGGACCCGGTTTGGTGGTGATGCTGGCCGACACCGATGCGGGCAGCGTGATCACCGCCGCCCAATCCGGCGCGCAATGGGGCTACCGGCTGCTCGCGCTGCAATTCGTGCTGATCCCGGTGCTGTTCATCGTGCAGGAACTCACCGTCCGCCTCGGACTCGGCACCGGGCGCGGGCATGGCGAGCTGATTGCCGAGCATTTCGGGCAGTTGTGGTCTCGCATGTCGGTCGCCTGCCTGATCGTCTCCTGCCTTGGCGCGTTGGTCACCGAGTTGAGTGGGCTGGCTGGGATTGGGCAGATGTTCGGCGTGGCGGCGTGGCAGACCGTAGGTGTCGCTGCTGTCGCCATCTTCGTGATGGTGCTCACCGCCTCCTATCGCGGGGTGGAGATGGTGGCGATCCTGCTGGGCTTGGGCGAGTTGGGCTTTGTCGTCGTCGCCTGGGCGGCGCATCCGTCGGGGGCGGAGATGATCACCCAGAGCATGCAGTTCCCGGTCGGCAATCGCGATTTTCTCTATCTGGTCGCCGCCAATCTCGGCACATGCGTGATGCCCTGGACGGTGTTTTACCAGCAATCCGCCCTGGTCGATAAGGGCTTGGACATCACGCATTTGCGCGCGGCCCGGTTCGACACGCTGGGTGGGGCGATTGTCTGTCAGGTGGTGACGGCCGCCGTGCTGATCGCCGCCGCCGTCGCTCTTGGCGGCAAGGAAGTGCCGCAAGGGCTGGAGGACGTGCCCGCCATCGGCACCGCGTTTGCCGCACTTGTCGGCAGCGGATTCGGACGGGTGATCTTCGCCGCGGGTCTCGGCGGCGGGGCCTTGGTGGCCACCATCGTGGTGTGTCTCACCGCCGCCTGGACCATTGGCGAGGTGAGCGGGCGAGCGCATTCGCTCGCGGATCATCCGATGCGGGCGCCGTGGTTCTATGGCGCGTTTGCGCTACTGCTTGCTGCGGGGGCCGGGCTGGTGGCGTCCGGGATTGATCTGATCGGATTGTCGATTGCGGTTGGCGTGCTCAACGCTTTGCTGTTGCCGGTTGTGCTCACGGGGCTCTACATCCTCGCCCGACGGGCGCTGCCGGAGGGGCTGCGTCTGCGTTCGGGTTATGCAGCCTTGGTGGCAGTGGTGTTTGTGCTCACCGGCGCACTCGCCTTGGTTTCCGGCGTGCTCGGCGCGTTTGGCTGAGGGGCATTGATGGATCTCACATTCTCGGCGAACTGGTTCGCCACGTTGGCGCAGGTGGCGGTGGTCGATCTGTTGCTGGGCGGCGACAATGCGATTCTGGTATCAATGGCCTGTCGCGACTTGCCGCCCGCGATGCGCAGCCGTGCCATTGCGCTCGGCGCGGTCGGTGCCGTGCTGGCGCGACTGGTGCTGTCGGGGCTGGCCACGTCGCTGGTCGATATCCCCTCGCTGCGGCTGATCGGCGGATTTGTGCTGATGCTGATCGCCATCAACCTCGCACTTCCACCCAAGCCGGAGGACGAGCACACAGCGCCAATCTCGGATGGCAGCGGATTGTTCGGCGTGGCGCTGGTGATCATCGTCTCCGATCTGGTGATGAGCCTGGACAACGTCGTGGCCTTGGCCGCAATCACCCGTGGCGACTTCCTGATGCTCGCCATCGGGCTGGCGATGTCGATCCCCGCGCTAATGTGGGGGGCCAGCTTGATGACAGGCCTCCTCAAGCGGCATCCCTGGACCATTGAGGCGGGGGCCGCGTTGCTCGGCTGGATTGCCGGGGATTTCGCGATTTCGGATCGATTGTATGAGAATTGGGTTGCGAACCAGTCGCCTGCTTTGGCCTATGCGTTGCCACTGGCGGTGGCGGCCTACGTGATCTTGCAGGCCCGCATTCTGGCCAAGACTCCAAGGCGGGCGCATCGCAAACCGGTGCTGCGGGTGCCGAAAATCGTGCCCCCTGCGCCAACGCCGCCACCGGTTGTCACACCCCCTGCCACGTCACGCGGCCCGGAACGCTACGTGCTGTGGATTTTCGGCGCGCTGTTCTTGGTGATCGCGGTCCTACTGACGGTGGTGATCGTGCTGGGTGACGGGCAGATTTAGCCCAGCAATGCCTGCGCACAGGCATCCAGGATCGCCGACACATCCATCCCGTATTCGCGATACAGATCGACAATATCGCCCGCTTGACCAAAATGGTCCGGCCCCAGCGGCACAACGCGCTGCCCTCGCACCGCACCTAGCCAAGCATGCGAAGCCGGATGGCCGTCCAGCACCGTCACCAATGCCGAGCCCGGTGCCATCGGTGCCAAGATGCGTTCGATATGGCTCACCGAAGCCTCCCCCGCCCGACGCTTGCGTGCCGCATCAAGCCATCCGGCGTGCAGACGGTCCGGGCTGGTGATGGCGAGAAGACCCGCGCCCGGTTCCTCGCTCTGCAACTCCTCGAACGCCTCATAGGCCTCCGGTGCCACCGGCCCCTGATAGGCAATTGCAATCCGAGCGCCCGGCGCAGGCTTCACCGCCCAATGCGCGCCCGCGATCACCTCCGCCGGATCGAGCACACGCTGCGGCTGCGCGATCTGTCGCGTCGAGAGCCGCAGCCACACCGCCGAGCCATTCGGCTGCTGCATGTGATGCAAAGCGTGGCGGAACAGGATCGCCAATTCGTCGACATGCGTCGGCTCGTAGCTCGCCAGACGATCCGCCGCCATGCCGATCAAAGGCGTGTTGATCGACTGATGCTGCCCGCCTTCCGGGGCCAGCGTGATGCCGGAGGGTGTGGAGACCAGCAGGAAGCGGGCGTCCTGGTAGCAAGCATAGATCAGCGCATCGAGGCCGCGATTGACGAACGGGTCGTAGACCGTGCCAATCGGCAACACCCGCGCGCCATGCAGCGAATGCGACAGCCCCGCCGCTCCCAGCAGCAAAAACAGATTCTGCTCGGCAATCCCAAGCTCGATATGCTGCCCTGCTGGCGTCATCCCCCAGCGCTGAGCCGAGGCGAGTTTGGCGTCGCGGAACACGTCGTTCCTCGTATGCCGGTCGAACACGCCTCGTCGGTTGACCCAGGGGCCGAGATTGGTCGACACAGTCACGTCCGGGCTGGTGGTGACGATATGGGCGGCGAGTTCCTTGAACGGGCCTTCCTTGCGGCCGATCTCGGCGAGGATTTCGCCGAAGCCCGATTGCGTGGCCATCTTTCGCCCAGCAGTGTCCGGCACAGGCAGCATGTCCGGCACCTTCACGATCGGCGCAGATAGTGCACGGCCTTCCGGCGTCAGCGTGGTCGCGAACGGGCGGCTGGCGACGAAGGCCGAAATCTCTTCCGGCGAGGCGTCCAGCCCCTCCCACAGATCGAATTCATGCCCGGGACGGATGCGCATCTCGGCGCGGAAGAGTTCCATCTGCTCCTTGGTCATCAAGCCCGCATGGTTGTCCTTGTGGCCCGCAAACGGCAGGCCCATGCCCTTGATGGTGTAGGCGATGAAACAGGTCGGCTGGTCGCCGAGCGCATCCGCCTCGCGCAAATGCTCAATGACGGTCTCGATGTCGTGGCCGCCGAGATTGTTCATCAGATCGGCAAGTTCGGCATCCGACATCGGATCGATGATCGCGCGGATGGCTTTGTCGCGCCCGAGATCGGCCAGAAGTGCTGCCCGCCACGCAGCCCCACCTTGGAAGGTGAGCGCGGAATACAGCGAGTTCGGGCAATCATCGATCCAGGCGCGCAGTGCCTCACCACCCTCACGCTGGAAGGCGGCCTCCAGCTTGCGGCCGTATTTCATCGTGACCACGTTCCAGCCCATATCGCGGAACAGGCCCTCGATGCGGCCAAACAGACGGTCCGGCACCACGCTGTCCAGGCTCTGGCGGTTGTAGTCGATGATCCACCAGACATTGCGGATATCGTGCTTCCAACCTTCGAGCAGCGCCTCGTAGATATTGCCCTCGTCGAGTTCTGCGTCGCCGCAAATCGCAATATGCCGCCCCTGCGGCAATTGCCGCTCGCCCGCCAAATTGTGCAGGCGCACGTAATCCGCGATCAGCGAGGAAAAGCTGGTCAGAGCCACACCAAGCCCGACCGAGCCGGTGGAGAAATCCACCTCGCCGCCATCCTTCACCCGGCTTGGATAGGGCTGTGCGCCGCCGAACTGGCGCAGACCGGCCATCTTCTCCGGGCTCTGCCGCCCGTAGAGCAAATTCATCGCATGGAACACCGGCCCCGCATGCGGCTTGACGGCGATACGGTCCTGCGGACGCAAGATCTCGAAATACAGCGCCGTCATTATCGAGATCACCGAGGCACAGGACGCCTGATGTCCGCCGACCTTCAACCCGTCCCGATTGGGGCGGATGTGATTGGCGTTGTGCACCATCCACGCCGAGAGCCAGAGCAGCTTGCGCTCGATCTGGTGCAGCAGCACCACGCGGCGTTCATCGGACAATGTGGGGGGCATCGGTTTCACAGCTGCGTTCATCGCCTAGCTCCAACCACGTGCCAGTTTGCGCACGGCAAGACCTGCATGCCGCTTGCCCTCGCCCGCGTAATCCTCGTGATAGACCTCGATCTTCGCCGGATCGTAAAGATAGTTGACCATCATCGTGGCACTTTCGTTCATGCCCTTGTCGGACACGTCCGCCCCGATGTTGATCCGTTCGACCCGTGCGCCGTTGGACAGATGGAAATGCGCCACCGGATCGAGCGCGCGGTCGCCGCGACTTTCAGCAAGCAGATAACGTGCGCAGAGGCGGATCAGAATCGGGTCCACCACCTTCGCCGCCACCCCGTCGGCCGGCCAACCGGAACGGCTGAGAACCGCCTGCAAGGCGGCCTCGGCCTTCTGACCAGGAGCCAACGCCTCAAGACCCGCAGCTTCCTCCACGGTCAGCATCGTGCCCTCCGCCGCGTCGATCTGTTTGTCCAACCAGCGACGGAAGCCCGGGATCGGGCTGAGGGTGGCGAAGGTCTTCAGGTTGGGGAATTCGGCCGAGAGTTCGAGCACCACGCGCTTGATGAGGAAATTGCCGAAGCTGATCCCCGCCAGCCCGCGCTGACAATTGCTGATCGAGTAGAAAATCGCCGCATCCGCCTCGTGCGGATTGCCGACCGGCGCGTCCTCATCGAGCAGACGCTGCACGGAATCAGCCAACCCCTTCACCAGCGCGACTTCCACGAAAATCAGCGGCTCGTCGGGCATGCGCGGATGGAAGAAGGCGTAGCAGCGACGGTCACTGTCGAGCCGGTTCTTCAGGTCACGCCACGAGGTGATCTCATGCACCGCCTCGTAACCAACCAACTTCTCCAGCAGGGCTGCCGACGTGTTCCAGTCGATCCGGCGCAGTTCGAGGAAGCCGTAATCGAACCAATTCGCCAGCAGGAAGCGCATATCGGATTCAAGGGCGGCCAGCAGCTTGTCCGTGCGCGACAAGCCGAGCAGCGTGTGGCGCATCTCGACGAGGAATTTCATCCCGTCCGGGATCGAGGTGAATTGCGTGAGCAAACGTTGGCGCGGCGGCTCCAGCACGCGACGCAGATTGGATTTCGCCGCCGCCCGCTCGGCACCGTCCGCCGCGAGCAATTTTTCATAGGCCTTGGTGATGTCGGCATCATCAGTGTCGAACGACGCGGCAGTGAGCAGGAATTGGCGGCGGCCCTGCGCGTCCAGCGAGAGATAGGTCTCGGCGAGCTTGGCCGCACGGTTGCGCGCCGACACCTCGCCGCCCGATCCGGCCAGACAGGCGCGCATCAGAATTTCG
Source organism: uncultured Rhodospirillales bacterium (assembly GCA_903891315.1). Classification (GTDB taxonomy): domain Bacteria; phylum Pseudomonadota; class Alphaproteobacteria; order Acetobacterales; family Acetobacteraceae; genus CAIQQQ01. The sequence continues at coordinate 6,756 of CAITEF010000602.1, forward strand.
GTGCTGACATCTTCGTCGCGCGACACCGAGGAGGCCATATCGCGCCAGACATTGGTGATGCGGCGCAGCGCGCGGTCGATCAGCCTCGGTGCCGCCTGACCTGGCTGGGCGGAAGCAGCGGCGACGGTGGACGCATCCGGCATTCTGGTGCTCCTGGTCTTGAGCCTGTTATTGACCCTAGCTTTTCCACGCGGCGCGGCGGATTGCAACGCAAAGCGTTTTGGCATCGGCCCAGACCGTTGCTAATCTTTGTGGTAGCTGTTGCCATCACGGCAACCACGCAAGGATCGCATCGTCATGGCGCTGGTTTTCACCATTGCGCAACAGAAGGGTGGCTCGGGCAAGACCATGCTCGCCGCCAACCTCGCCGCGATCTGGTCCGTCCACACCAAGGTTGCCCTGCTTGATATCGATCCGCAGCGCAGCCTGATGCACTGGCATCAACTGCGCCAGGGCGCGAAAGGGGCGATCGGGCCCATCCATCTCAGCGAGGTCGCTGGCTGGCGCATGGCGGCGGAATTGGATCGGCTGCGTGATGCGCACGATATTGTTATCGTCGACAGCCCGCCGCAGATCGAGACCGAGGCCAAGCTCGCCATCCGCGCCGCCGATTTCGTCCTGGTTCCGGTGCAACCCAGCCTGCCGGATGCCTGGGCGGCGGCAGGAACGCTGAAGCTGGCGAAGGCGGAAAAGCGGGAGGCGCTGCTGATCCTCAACCGGGCTCCGGCGAAATCTGCGCTGCGCACACAGGTCGAGGCGCTGATGGTGAAATCCGGCGCGCGCATCACCAATGCGGTCATCGGCAACCGCGCGGGCTTTGCCAACGCTTTCGCGCGCGGCCTGGGTGTGGTTGAAACCGCTCCGAAATCCGTTGCCGCCGCCGAGATGGCGGCCCTGGCGGCGGAATTGCGCGAGATCGCGGGGAGATAGACGATGAAGCGCCTGATCGCAGTTTTGCTCTGGCTGACCGCCAGCGTGCCCGCTTGGGCTGCCGGTCCCGTCCACCTGGTGTTCGGCACCGATTGGCTGGCCGAGGCCGAGCACGGCGGGTTCTACGAGGCGTTGGCGCTTGGGCTTTACAAGGCACACGGGCTGGACATCGAGATCAAGATGGGCGGGCCGCAGACCAACGGCTCCTCGGCGGTGGCGAACGGGCAGGTGGATTTCCAGCTCTCCTCGGGCAGCTTCGCCGCCCTGGCATTGGCCGAGCAGAAGATCCCGGTGGTGGCCGTCGCCGCGTTCTTCCAGAAAGACCCGCAAGTGCTGATGTCGCATCCCGGCGAGGGGATCGACACGATGGAGCAGATGCGCGGCCATCCTATGTTGCTCTCGCCCGGCGCGCATGTGCAGCTTTGGGAATATCTCAAGCGCCGCTTCGGCTTCGTCGACACCCAATATCGTCCTTACAATTTCGCCCTCGCCCCGTTCATTCTTGACAAGAAATCGGTACTGCTCGGGTTCATCTCGTCCGAGCCCTATCTCATCGAGAAAGAGGGCGGGTTCAAACCGGTGGTGAATCTGCTCGGCGATAACGGGTTCGCCAATTATTCGGACGTGATCCTGGTGCAGGCGAAGATGGTCCGTGAGCATCCGGAACTGGTGCAGGCCTTCGTCGATGCCACTGCCGAGGGCTGGTATCACTACATGTATGGCGATCCGGCTCCGGGCAATGCGTTGATCCGCCGCGCCAATCCCGACATGGCGCAGGATGTGCTCGACAATGCGATCAAGGTGATGCGCGAGCATGGGATTGTGGATTCCGGCGACAGCCTGACCCGCGGCATCGGCGCGATGAGCGCTGAACGTTGGGCCGAATTCCTGCGCACGATGACGGAGGCGGGCGTCTATCATCCAGGGATCGACCCCGCGAAGGCTTACACGCTGCAATTCGTCAACAAGCGCGTCGGGATGGAGTTGCGCCCGAAGTGAGTTTTGACCCATCATTCGAGCGCAATGATTTGGGGGTGAACCCCGCCTCCCCTCGCCGTATTTGCAAGCGCATCGCAGCAATCCATCGCGCCAATGGCTGCATCGCGGTGGATTGCTGCGATGCGCTTGCAATGACGGCTTTGGGGTTCGCCGTTCGGGTCTCCTTATGACCTCCGCGTTGGTTACGCTCTCCAGCGTTGGGATGCGTTTCGACAACG